>CAYLKK010000084.1:0-3477 GCA_964384495.1 uncultured Alphaproteobacteria bacterium | reverse complement strand
CTCATGGTATTTGCTAATATACATCAAAGGATTTGTAAATCTTCTTAGGTAAATATATAATTCTCATCGTAGCCTCTGTAAAATACATATATCCATGAGGCTACTCTAATTCAATATAAATAAAACTAAAAACAATCAGTCTTAATTCCAACTGGACTAGGACATAAATCTGTACTAACTTATATAACAAAAATATATTGTAATAACCTTAAGTGATTCTATTAACTATTATCTAACTTACTGGCATCACCCTTAGTCGACGGCATTTTAGTCTTTGACTTTTTCTTTTTATCTGATGATGTTATCTTTTTCTCAGCTAAAATTTCACCATTTATTAGCTGTTTTATCTCATCACCACTTATTGTTTCTCTTTCAAGTAAAGCATTAGCTATTAAATCTAATTCATGCCGATATTTCTTGAGAATATTTTTCGCATTTTTATATGTAAAATCTAAAAGATTACGAATTTCTTCATCTACTTTTTGCTTTACTTCTTCAGATAAAGCTCCATTACTTGACATTGAATGACCTAGAAATACATTTTGCTCTCCATCTAATTCTGCATAAGACAAGAATCCTAAATCTTTACCCATTCCCCATTCAATAATCATTCTTCTTGCAATATTTGTAGCATTTGCAATATCGGACGAAGCTCCAGTCGTAACTTTTTCATTTCCAAAGATAATTTCTTCAGCTATTCTACCACCAGCAGCTACAGCTAAATTCGCTTCTAATTCCTGTCTTGTCATTGACATTTTATCCTGTTCAGGTAGTCTCATAACCATTCCAAGAGCCCTCCCTCTCGGAATAATCGTTGCTTTATGGATTGGATCTGATCCTTCGCTGTGGATAGCAACAACAGCATGTCCAGCCTCATGGTATGCTGTTCTTTTCTTATCATCTTCAGACATAAGCATCGATTTTCTTTCTGCACCCATCATAACCTTATCTTTAGCTGACTCAAACTCTTCCATTCCAACTAATTTTTTATTACTTCTAGCTGCTAGTAATGCTGCTTCATTCACTAGGTTAGCTAAATCTGCACCTGAGAATCCAGGTGTTCCTCTTGCTATAATCAAAGGCTCAACATCATCTGCCAATTGCGTTTTTTTCATATGAACTCTTAGAATTTTTTCTCTACCTTTCAAATCTGGCAAAGGAACAACCACTTGTCTATCAAATCGGCCAGGACGTAAAAGTGCAGGATCTAGAACATCTGGTCTGTTAGTAGCAGAAATAATGATTACACCATCATTTTCTTCAAATCCATCCATTTCGACTAGAAGCTGGTTTAATGTTTGCTCTCTTTCGTCATTCCCACCACCTAAACCAAATCCTCTATGCCTTCCTACTGCATCTATTTCATCTATAAAAATTATGCATGGAGCATTCTTCTTACCTTGCTCGAACATATCTCTTACACGGCTTGCGCCAACACCAACGAACATTTCAACAAATTCAGAACCTGAAATGCTGAAAAAAGGAACGCCGGCTTCACCTGCTATAGCTCTTGCTAATAGCGTTTTTCCTGTACCAGGTGATCCGACTAAAAGAACCCCTCTTGGGATTTTCCCTCCCAATCTTTTAAATTTCGCTGGAGCTTTCAAAAAATCTACAATTTCACTTAATTCTTCTCTTGCTTCATCTACGCCAGCTACATCTTCAAATGTTACAGTTTTTGTATTCTTAGACAATTTGGCTTTTGATTTTCCGAAGCTCATAGCTTTCCCGCCGCCAACCTGGACTTGCCTCATCATAAATATCCATATTCCGACGAAAATTATTAGAGGTAACCATCCTATAAAAATTTGGAAAAATGAAATATTTGCACTATCAGATAAAGAGAGGACTTCAACGTTCTTTTCTATAATTTTATTTGATAATTCTAAATTGTGTGGAATGTTTGTAGTAAATATTGTGGAATCTTTAAAATTTCCTTCTAAAGTCTGTCCTTTGAAAACTACGCTATTTACTCTACCTGCATCTAATTCAGTCATAAATTTTGAAAAAGGTATTTCAATCGTTTTTTCTGCACTATACTGCAACGCATGAAATATAATTGCAATAAAACAACATGCGACGACCCAAACCGTAATATTCTTATAATTTTTATTCATAAAATACCTCCATCATATTCGACACATGAGAAAATCGACAGAAAGTCAACATCTTGAACAAACTGAAAATCTACTAAAACCGAGCGTTCATTAACATTGTACAAATATACCATTTTTTTATCAATCCACAAAGATGGAAGTGTTACGGTTATGTACGACGGAATATCATCCGCTAAAACGACATATTGATCAAAATGTTTTATATAACTGTCATTCGATAAAATTCGTTCATCAAAGACTTCAAATCTAAATCTATTGTCCAAAATACCAGATTTACTGGAAATTTTAATTATGTCTAAATTCCTATTTTCTCGAAAAATTCTAATTTTATCTTTCAACTTTTTAATAATACATTTTCCGACATTGGTTGAATTATTTCGCTTTAATACTGATAAAACAGTTTTGCAATTATTTAATGATTTCGCATATTCCTGTCTTCCTACTAATTTTATACAACGTTTTAAAACATTGCATTTTATATTTTCATCTAATTTATCAAAAGCATAAGTATTCAGATCAGCAAATCCATATTTATGTATATTGCAATGTTCTTTAATAAAAGCAACCGCTTTTGTTTCTATAGAATTTCGTTCTACTCCACGTAACCTTATTTCATCAAACATAGCTTGTTTTTGGGCCTGACTTAAATTGCATATAAATTTTCTTTTTCTGACCCTTAAAAAATCTTCATTAGAATTCATCGGATCTTCTACCCATGTTTCTCCAATACTATTTAGATAAGATTTTATGAACTGCTTTGTAAAAGGTAAGCAAGGCCGGATCACTTTTATTTCATCCGCAATATTGCGTACTTCGCTCATACAAGCTAACCCAGATAAATCACTTTTTTTCTCTTGCCTAATTAAGTATGTTTCTATCTGTTCATCAAGATTATGGCCGACTAGTAAAATTTTTGATTTTAAAGTTTTGCAGGCATCTGCTAGTAATTCATATCTAGCTTTTCTTGCCATTTCTTCTATTTGTCCAGCGGGGATATCACCATGTTTCCAATTTTTGATAATATGACTCGTGCAATATTTCTCGGCTATTTTACCTACATTCAATGCTTCAGCATACGACTCTTCCCTTAGGTTGTGATCAACAGTGACAGCATATAAATCTTTACATTTTGCTTTGCACCATTCAGATGCAAACACCATCATGAATAATGAATCTGCTCCACCTGAAAATGCTACTACTAAATTTTGTTCTGTTCCTGCATATCTTTCTAGAACTGAAAAAATGTGTTTTTTCGCTAAAAAAATATTACTTGTCATTATGTTTTAATTTTTTTAAAGCTTTTTCTGCTTTATTAACAAAATCAGTTTTATCTGCGTAGTTATCTATTAGCCTTTTATAC
>CAYLKK010000083.1:0-3488 GCA_964384495.1 uncultured Alphaproteobacteria bacterium | reverse complement strand
GATCCTTTAAAAAAAATTAAATTATATATCAATAATATCCGATCCCTCGACTCTCATCTCCAATATTTCGTTCGGATTCTGCTTTTAATCTGCCTCTTTTTGATACTATATGTCTTGACCTTGCTTTGACTAATGTATAAGTTTTTCACGCTTAAAATCTGCGATGCTAAATACATCGTTAATGACGCTTTTTTATATATCTTTTGATAATTCAACGATGTTAGGTATGATTTCTAATTCAAGCTATATTTACTATGAATTTAAAAAACATGGATTTAAAATATCTTCGGGTCTTATATCTTTAGAATGTTTTGTATTAATTTCTACGTTTAACATTTTTTCTAAAATATTATTGACTTTATAATCATCTTTAAGTCCAATTAATGCTCTAATTTTACTTAAATTCTGATCAACTAAATAAGACGCGACTAAGAATCTTGCTAAAGGAATCGGTTCCATATGCATAAAAAATAGTTCGTTTTCATCTCTAAAAGTATCAATATCTAGTTGCGTGTTTGAACCGGATTTTAGTAATGCAACTTTGCTAATAAGGAGGAATATATTTTCATTAGTTTGCTCACAAATTTCAGAGAGATAATTATACTCATATTTACTTAAATTAAGTACAGTTTTTTTTAATATAGCTGCAAATGTAGCTTTGTTTTTAAAAACCGGCAAAGCGAGTATATCTTTACTCGATACAGCTTCATCTGTAGCTTTTTTCGTTTGGCGAAAATCTCCTGCTATAAAAAAATAAATTGATAATGAATCTAACGATGATTTTGAAAATACATCGATATAATTTGTATCAGTGACATTTGTTATGACATTCACATTAATATAATCAGCAAATAAGTCTTCTTGCTGCAAATTTTGCTTTAAAAATTCAGCAGCAGTATATGTGTTTCTCTTATATGTGGTTTGGTCACAGTTTTTAGCAGATTTCCAATCTCCGATATCTGTATTATAATTTTCTATAAAAAAATATTGGAATGAATCGATAAAATTTGAGTAATTTCCATAAAAGAATACATAGCGATACTTTCTAATTATTTCAAAATCAAATTTATTTATATCTATCTTCATAAAACAAAAGCAGAAAAAAGAATCTAACTCTATCGCTAAATCTTTTTAAAACAAGAAACGATAATTATATTTTTTGGAAATGGTAGCTGGAGAGGGACTTGAACCCCCGACCATCAGATTATGATTCTGCCGCTCTGACCAACTGAGCTACCCAGCCAAAATACGTTCTATTATATACCATTTATAGATTCTTAGTCAATCAAGCCTGCTGATTAAAATACACTGCCAATTAAATGTCGGAACCATATATTGCCGTACTTTATTTAATAGGCTCTATAGTAGCGTCATCTAATCTTTCATAAATTACATACATGGCTCTCTTCGCTAACTCTGATGATGCGTTTTCGATAGAATAATTTTTGTTTACATAGCTATCACTTATATATTCAAAAGAGGCTACATTGCGTTTTACAGTTATCCAATGCCCTCCCTGTGTGTTGCCGCTTTTGCAGCCAGCTGATCTAAATATATATTTGTATCGTTTGTTTGTTGGAACGTTTAAACTTAACACGTAATTTACGATTCTCTTTTTTGCGAGTTCTTCCGGATTTAAATTAGATAGCTCCTTCATCAAATCTCCGTATAATATCCTCTCTTCTTCTGTGAATAGCGAGAATCCGAAACATGTATCTATGCATAAGTATTTTGGTGGGACTGCATCATGTATATCTTGTCGGTTTTTAAGACTATTATCGCAGCTATCTTGGATTCCAGCTTGGGTATTATAAATATGGTTTGCCGACGATGGAGAGCTCTGGCATGTGTCGAATTGACATGTGTACGTCTGACGGCTGCTTTGGTAATTTCTCATCATTTTAGGGTTTTCTGTTGTAAAGCTAAAAAGTTCTACCAACTTATCGACATAATTTGGACATAAATCTACTGAATAGGCAAAAATTGAGTCTAATACTGTATTGAATAAAAATTTGCTGCAATTTTGTCCAGCGTCAGCCATAGTACATGTGTCAGTTGGAAACTGTACATTTTTTAAAATATTTCTTGAAAGAGATCCAGTCGTCTTGCTACTTGTTGTAATACATGAGCCTTCTTTTTGATTCTTATATTGCTCTATCATGCGGTGCTCTGCTGTTATTAAATGCAGATATTCATTACTATTTTTGTATCTGTTATTAATTAAATCGCTTGATGGAAATAAGTCCCACAAAAGATTTCGTACATCATTCGTGTATATTTGCCGACATGTTTCATCTGAAAAAAGCGTACACACATTCTTATATATTTGTTCCACCCAAGGATACTCCCGTTTTGTTTTTTGTAGTGTTGCTTCCTGTTCGGCTGACATACTTGGCAATTGCGCTGTATCCCAACAATAGTTTACAGCAATGTCAAGTTTATGGCTTGAGTTGATATCAATACATTTTGCGAAAGCATCAAACATTGTTTTTGCTCGTGTATCAGATAGGATAACTTTGTAATGTGTGACGACATGTCTGGGAGCATTTGGAAATGTATCTAGTCCTTTGCCTTTCCTTATATGCTCTACCATACGCTGTGGACGCGTTTTCACTTCTTCACTTAATGCCTCTGTGTTTGACGCAATTCCTTTTATGATCGGGTGCAATTCTGGTAGGCACATTAAATTTTGTTGCGCAGTATTGTTAAAACACTCATAACCACTTCCGTTACTAATCCCGACAGTATGAGTCTTCTTATCTCCAAATAAATAATCTAGGCAATGTACTTCCCATGAATCAAACGCAATATCTAAGTTACGTTTTATTTTTGTTTTTAAATGTGTTTGAGTGCTATCCCAAATCTTGATAAATGTTTCGTCAATGACCTTGTGTCGATCCTGTTGGGAAAAAGTTTTTTTGTTCACTCTTGCATTAGTAGCGCAAGCAAAACCAAAAAATGTGTTTAATTTGCTTTTACCACTTTCTTCATTTGTATTCCAATTTTTTATAGTTTCACTGCCAATAACCCTAATTAAATCATCTATGCTATTTGCATTAATTAGTTGTGAATAGTTTTGTAAGTTTAGCTTGTTTGTCTTGCTTTTTGTATCATTAATCTGAAGCGAATCTAATGAACTGTCGGATGGCAAGCCATGCTTTGTTAAAGCTATTAACCTTGAAATTTGCAAACTTTTTCCATTTTGTAATTCATTTGTGTATTTTGTTTTGATCGTTTCATCTGATATGCATCTCATTTTTTGTTCAATGGAAGTTTTATGAAATATAATTGATTTATTAATATTATCTATAGTTATATTATGCGCTTCAGTTAACACGAAACAACACGATACAGTTAGTAAAAATTTTTCCATGGATCCATCCAAATCTTAATAGGATCTATTATAAGCGTTTGTTTTGTATTTGGCAAGAAGTATTAAACCTCTTGCGAAAGAGAGAAGTATCTAGCAAATTTTTTGGAATGATGAG
>CAYLKK010000082.1:0-3603 GCA_964384495.1 uncultured Alphaproteobacteria bacterium | reverse complement strand
TTATATCATTTAGATTATCGTCATCCCACGGATTTTTGCTCATGCTAAAATTCCCAAAATATTTTACAAGAATACAACGAACCGGAAAAAATATCTACAATTAAATTCCGACTGTAAATATATGCTCTTTCGGCAATTCATACAAAAATCTTGATGGTTCGTTTGACTGCCATTGAGAGTGAATTTTTCTATTCTGCGCGAATGTCATAAACAATATTTTTTTTGCTCTTGTCATTCCAACATATGCTAGTCTTCTTTCTTCCTCTATGTTTCCTTCTCTAATACTCAATTGATGTGGGAAAAGCCCTTCTTCTAAGCCGCATAAAAAAACTAAGTCAAATTCCAGTCCTTTAGAACTGTGCAATGTCATTATGCTAACTAAATTTTCATCAGCGTTTTCGTTTTTATCTATTACCAGGCTAACGTGCTCAAGAAATATAGATAAATCGTTATACGATTCTAGAGCTGAAATAAGTTCCTTTATATTTTCTAGACGTGTTTCTGATTCTATTGTCTTTTCCTTTTTTAAAGAATCTAAATAACCAGATTCAGAGACGATCACTCTAGCTAATGTTGATGGAGTATAATTCGCATCCTTCCATCTATCTATCATTTCAACGAATTTTTCTAATTCTGAAATAGCGCTTGCCCGCACAAGTTTATTCTCAATTATTATTTCTATTGCAGAGAACATAGAGCATGAATTTTGCGTTGATACATCTTTAATTTTATTTAATATAGACTCGCCAAGTCCTCTTTTTGGAACATTTATAATTCTGTCTAAAGCTAATCCATCATGAGGCTGATGTACTAAACGCATATATGCTAAAATATCTCGAATTTCTTTTCTCTCGTAAAACTTTGGTCCTCCAATTACTTTATATGGAATTCCTGCAGCTAAAAATATATCTTCAAATTCACGTGTTTGATAGCTTGCTCTGACTAAAATCGATATATCCTTGTAGTTAAACCCAATCCTAGATTTTAGGTGGTCTATTTGATTCGCTACATATCTAGCCTCGTCATAGCCTGTTTGTAAACCTACCACTGCTACTTTATCTCCATCTCCATATTCTGTCCAAAGCTGTTTTTCATGTCTCTCTTTGTTTGACGAAATCAAGCCATTTGCAGCACCTAAAATATGTCCTGTTGACCTGTAATTTTGTTCTAGCTTTAGAATGCATGCAGATTGAAAATCCCTTTCAAAACGCAAAATATTTCCAACTTCAGCCCCTCTCCAAGAATATATTGATTGGTCATCATCTCCTACACAACAAAGACCTTTCCCTTGTGGAGACAACAAGCGCAACCACATATACTGTGCGATATTTGTATCTTGATACTCATCTACTAGAATGTACTTAAATTTGGCTCTATAGTACTCTAAAACTTCCTGACTTTGCTGGAACACATTGATTGTATTTAGCAATAAATCACTAAAATCAACAGCATTATAAGCAAAAATTTGTGATTGATATTTTCTGTAAAATTCCGAGTCCTCAGGTTCAACTTCAGGGTATAAGTCTGCATTATGCACTGTTATACATTTATCTTTTAATCTTGATATTCTGTCAACCATATAACTCGCAAGTTTTTTGTCTTTTCCCATGTCAGTAAGTATTTGCTTCGCAAGCTTTTCTTGGTCATCTCTATCTAAAATTGTGAAATCGCTAGTAAGCCCTATTATGTCAGCATGCTTACGAAGAATTCTGACACATATTGAGTGGAATGTTCCCATCCAGATATTGTCTGCGTATCCTATGAGCTCACAAAGTCTCGTTTTCATTTCTAAAGCCGCTTTATTGCTAAAAGTTACAGCTAAAATTTGAGATGGATAAGCAAATTGGTTTGATAATATGTATGCTATCCTAGTCGTAATAACTTTTGTTTTTCCAGTACCTGCGCCAGATAACACAAGTAAAGCATTTTCTAGAGACGTAACAGCTTGCTTCTGTTGCTCATTTAATCCTTCTAATATGTCAATTTTCATACTGTTAATAGTATTTATCATCATATCTTAAAATTCTAAACATTATACAATTATTATAATGTTGAATTCAGTCACAGGCAAGCGCATCACTATATTTTGCTTTATGCAGCTCAAACAAGTAAGTTATACTCAATGCGATAGTAAACCCTTTGTTAACTAGAGCTATGTTTTATTTTATTAAATCTATGGTTTGTGTTAATGAGAAAAAAAACTGATATATTATCTCAATATTATCAAGCTGAGTTATCATATTTGAGAATAGCTGGTAAAAACTTCGCAGAACGGCATCCCGAGATAGCCAAAAGACTAGACATCTCTTCGGTAGAATCTGCTGATCCGCAAGTCGAAAGGATGTTAGAAAGTTTTGCTTTTTTAACAGGAAAGTTACAATACCAAATAGATTCACAATTTCCAAAATTCGCAAAAGATCTATTAGAGGTTATATATCCACCGATAGTAAGACCGACTCCATCTGTAACTATGGTTAAATTTGACATAGATACGAAAAGAGCTGTCAACGCCGCAGGAACACACATACCTAAAGGCACAACTTTATATACTCAATTACAGAATAATCACGAAAATGTCCAATTTTTCTTTGCTACATGCTCCGATATTGACTTATGGCCGATAGAAATTGCAAATGTCGATGTTGTATCAAGAGATAATGTATTAACTAAAGATGTTAATTTTAATAATGCGGACAAGTCTATTTACTATTTAAAAATTTCTCTTATATGGTTTGGGAACGAACAAACAAAACAGCCAAAATCGCTCAGATTCTTTATAAATGGCGACCAGCTTTTTAAAAGCAATTTACTAGCTTCTATTTTACTGTGCGAAACTCCTGTTATTTTTTCACAAAATTGCAGTTATCATAAAGCGCACAAAATTCACCCAATTGGTCTTAATGAAGATGAATCTTTATTCCCGTATCCCAAATCAGTATTTAGAGGATTTAGACTACTACATGAATATTTTTATTATCCAGATAAATTTTGTGGATTTTCTGTAGATATACCAGACAATATTACACTAAATAAAGATATATGTATTTATGTGCCGATAAGTGATTTTCTTCAACTGCCATTTGATAGAAAACCTTTGCTGCTACATGCTGTACCAGCTGTGAATCTATTTCATAAAACAACAGACCCATTTAGATTAACTCACACACAAAACTCATACGATTTAATAGCTGATTCTAGACGTAGCTCATTTACAGAAATATATTCAATTGAGTGTTTGTATCAAATAGATCAAACTACAAACGAAGTGACAAAACTTCAGCCTTTTTTTGCTAGGAATGATGATTCCAACTCAAACAACAGAAAAACATATTGGATTGCAGAAAGAGAAAATAGCAGTTTTTCTGATTCGGCTGGCTCAAACATTAAAATTTCATTTGTAGATAGAAAATTTAATTTTAATGAGCCTGCAAATAAAATCTTTTACGCTGATGTCTTATGTACAAATCGAAGTAAAACTGAATCTATCCAAGGTCATACAAAACTGCAAGCTGACTTATCACTACCTGTAAAATCAATATATTGTCTGCATAGACCTACTCCACAAAAACCTCCTTTAGAAACAGGAGAGACTCTATGGGGAGC
>CAYLKK010000081.1:0-3698 GCA_964384495.1 uncultured Alphaproteobacteria bacterium | reverse complement strand
TAAAAAATTGCACAAAAGTTCCATTCAAGCAATTTATATTTAATACTACGAAAAATAGGAATATTTGAAAATGCATCAATAAATTTTGCTCTATATCTCTCTGAAATAGCAGCACTTATTAAAAATAATACAAATAATAAAAACATATAAAGAATAAGAGTCGAATATTCTATCAAGAAAAAATAAATACTCGCCAATATTTGATGTTCATTTTTTAATGCATCATCATATAATTCAATAGTTTGTGGGACTAAATTATGTAAACAAATGAAACATGCAATTAAAGATATAAAAAATACGATTATAGGATAGAATAAAGCACTTTTTATCTTTTTTTTTACATTAAACTTTGCTTTTAAAAAATATATTATATTTTCCAAAGCCTCAATTAATTTTCCACTTAGCTCTGCTGATTTTAATATGCATACTACTACATGGCCAAAGTACTTTTCCTCAGATTGGAATGCTATTGAAATACTAACACCACTGTTTATAGCATTTGATATATTACAAATCACTGTAGCGAAATCTTCATTTTTCGCAATATTTATATAGCTTTCAACGCACTTGTGCAATGGAATATCGCACTTTATTTGAAATAATAAATGCATAAAAAATTCTATCAAATCGCTTTCATTAACTCTTCTAGATAAATGATTATCTGAAGATAAACGACAAACAAATAAACCTTTACATTCCAAATATTTTTTTGCGCTATATTTATCTTTTTTAGCCAAAAGCCCTATAAACTCTTTTCCACTTTTTGATATAGCTTTATACTTAAAAACAGCCATGCAGCAAATCTAAGACGATTTGCATTAATTTTATGTAAACGGCACATATATTAACCAGATATATGCTATAAAATTTGGATGGAATCTTTTTGTATATTTATCGAATTTTCTATGTTTTTCTTAATACGCAATGCACTAACAATACATGTTGTATATCATACACAACTAATCTGTTTTTTACTTAACCATATACCAATACTTGTAGTAATAGCAGCAAACATTAGTACAAATGCAGGGCTAGCAAGATCTCCCGTAGTTTTTATCAAGATAGTTGACACAGTCGGAGTATACGCCCCGAATAAAGCCATTGCCAAATTGTGAGCGACAGAGACCCCAATTAAACGCACTCTATTTGGGAAAACCTCACACAGCAGAACAGGAATTACGCTATTATATATTGAAAATAAACAAATTACAAAAAACTGACACAAAGCTGCATTAAACACGCCACCAGAACTGCCAAGCACAAATATAGGATAAGCTAACACAAAAGTTAAAAAGCAAGAAATCTGCATTTGCTTCACATAACCGATTCTATCAGCCAATTTTCCAAATAATACTACAAGCACTGAAAAAACAGATAAATTTATAAGTTGCACAGCAGAAGAGATATCATGGCTAATACCAAGCACAGTCTCTAAATATGTAGTAAAAAATATTGCGATTAAAAAGAATCCACAACCAGTAAAAACATCTGCCAAAATTACAAAGAATAAACTTTTGTAATTTTTCAAAACAAGCTCCTTTAAAAGACCACTTTTTTTCACATTCGGAGTGTCTTGAACATCCTCTACATCTTTTTTAGAACTCTGCAAACGCTTATTTACAATATTAGCAACACCTATTCCAAAAACTCCAATCAAAAATGGCAAGCGCCAAGCATACGAAAACAACTCAGCATCAGTGAAGAAAATCGACATTATTGAAGATACAGCTGCACATAATAAAAATCCAGCTACCAAACAAAAAGAAGACCATGCCGTAAATTTACATTTTTCATTCTTAGGAGAGTGTTCATATAGAAATACCATAGTACCAGTAAAACCACCGCCTAATGAAACGCCCTGAATAACTCGCAAAAGCATCAGTAATACAGTAGCAAAGTAACCAGCACTCGCGTATGTAGGCAAGCAACCTATCAAACATGTAGAAATCGCCATCATGTATATAGACAAAGAAAATGATATTTTCTGACTATACTTCTCCCCAATGTAACTGAAGAAAACTGCACCTAGAGGCCTAGACAATAAACCTATAGCAAAAGCACCCAGAGTAGCAATAGCAGTTTGCAAGCTATCTCCTGATGGGAAAAAATGTTTACCAATTACAGAAGTTAAAAACCCGTATATAGCAAAAGAATACCATTCTACAGAACCGCCCAACACACACGCGATTATAACGCTCATCATATTTTTGGATTTCATAAAATCACACTCACATGCAACCAAAAAGCCTAAGATTGCGGGCCCGGAAGCAACAAAAACAGGAGGATCAGAAAATGCCCGGCACCCACAACAACAAAGGAGAATACAAATATACAAAACAATGCAACTTGTATGGCGGAGGGAGAGGGATTCGAACCCTCGATACAGATTGATACCTGTATAACGGTTTAGCAAACCGCCGCCTTCAGCCTCTCGGCCACCCCTCCGTACTTTTAGAAGTGTAATTCACAATTAATAATAAGTCAATAGATAAAAAACATTTTTGTAGCTATTATATAAAATTTTATTTTCCATAATGCACATAAATATTTATACGATACATTATGTATATAAATTATTAAGCGAAAAAATACACTTTTCAGATTAGCATGAATGCTATATTAGATGGAAAGCCATATATAAACAGTGTTAAACTTGAGCCTACAGAATATAAGAAATCTACTCCTGATGGAAAATCTATTCGGCTAGATATAGCTGCAGTTGCAGATGATGGAACACTTTTAAATGTCGAAATTCAGTGCAAGAACGAAGGAAATGTTGAAGATAGAGCTTCATTCTATAAAGCTAGACGAAACTCCTATCTCCGAACATATCGAATCGTAAACAACGTCTATAAACAACACCTCTATATATCCAACGCAATTTACAATTAGCGCTAGATTAAACATTTACTCATAGCTCTTTGGCTATAAGTTAAACGTGCAGTCGTCGTTCCTTATTTTCTCTTTCTTATATTTTTACGCTCTTCATCGATAGTTTTTGTCGAGTTTATTTTCATGTTCTGTTGTAAATTTAACATGCAAACATCGTCCATTGTTTTCATCATTGTCTACATTAACAGTTAGTACACCACCTACGTCAGAGAATTTAGTCTCTCCGATTAATTTGTCCAGTGTTTCTGGTGGGTTCGTTATTACGAAGTAACCTTCACCGTTTACGCTAACTTTATCTATTTGTAGTTGACTTAGTTCTTGTAAAGCTTGAACCTTATCTTTAAGTCTTCTGTTTTCCCTGTCCGACATGGTTGAGAGTATGCACGAGATGAGCCTTTGCTTAACTCTAAATGGCATATCGCTAGATTTAATTAAAAGCGTTTGCAATATCGGTTTAGTATAAGCAGATGAAATTGTATTTTTTCCATCCTCGAGATTTTTAAGCTGCTCGTAAATAAGTTTCCTTTTGTCGTTCGTGTTTTTAAGCTCTTTATCGATAATTTTGTAGAGCTTCTTTTCATATTCTGTCTTTTTCTCTTTATTTTTTGCAATGTCGTATTTTTCAATCTTTTTACTCAACGCATTTATTAGTCCATCGATTTCTTCTTTTTCAGACTTATTTTCTCGAAGCTTATTTTCCACTTCCCTTATATTATCTTTAATTTGCTCTTCAGTTAAAGCTAAAGCATCAAAAGTATACGCGAAAAAACAAGCACATAATGACAAAGTTAGTTTATTCATAATAA
>CAYLKK010000080.1:0-3729 GCA_964384495.1 uncultured Alphaproteobacteria bacterium | reverse complement strand
TTAAGCGTGCCGCCAGCGTTCGTTCTGAGCCAGGATCAAACTCTCATATTAATCCAAGCTCTAACTACACTAACTAAAACAAAAAATTAAATCAACTTTCTGTCTCCTAAATGTATTAAGTCAGAGCTCCATACTCTCCACCTATACATCCCTTCTATCCAAATTTTCATCCATCCCTTCCAGTCAAACATCCCAATAACGCCCAACTGAGTGACCAAATACTACCAAATCACTACTAACCTTTGCAACCCCCTCAAAAAACTTTTTCAAACTTTCCTTCCCATCCCCCCTACCCTAACCACCTTCACTCATCACATACAACACTTCCCCTCACCAATATCTCCAACCACTTTCAATATCTTGTCAAAACCACTAATTTGGAATACCTCAAGTATCTTTTTTTTCATATCACACAACACAAGCGAACCATTCTTAGCCTTAAGAGATTTAGCTGTTACGAGTAGTATTCTTAATCCTGCACTAGAAATATAATTTAACTTAGCAAACGAAATTATAATTTTTGCGTTATCCTGAACAAGCCCCTGAAGAAACGTCTCAAACTCCTTAAAATTTGTAGTATCTAATCTATCGATCGGATATACTATATCTATACCATTATCTTTTATTGTCTCAATTTCCATCATCATTCTCCATATCTACAAATTATTGTTAACACATTCTTCCAATTTTGTCTTTTATAACAAACACGCAATGCACTTTTACGAACAAGATATATCCCCAAGCCACCTACCCTTCTTTCTCCAAGAGACAAACTCACATCAGGCTCAGGCATGGACAACGGATTAAATTCACCATTAAAATCCACCATACGCAACCTAATAGTTGAATTTTTGACTGTTGCGAAAATTGAAATCTTCTGTCCATAATCAACATCTACATAGTTAATAATATTACTTACGATTTCATCTGCGATCATTTTTAGCTGGCAAAGACTCTCGTTATTAATTCCATTAAAAGCGCAGAAATTCTCCAGGAAAACGAACACTTTATCAATTTGCTTGATATCATACCCGATATTACACAGCATCATTCACCCTCTGTTTATATTTTAGGCACAATGTTGTAATATCATCAGACTGTTCAGCACCTCCGACAAACTCTTTCAACTTATCAATAACGCACTCTGTCATCCTAATAGGACTTTTTCGTTTATTATCATTCAATGTCTCAAGAAAAATATCATACCCAAACTCATCATTATTTACATTTACAGCTTCCGTAACGCCATCTGTATATAAAAATATCGCATCACCGCTAGAAAGTTGAACTTTGTTATTTTGGAACTTAATATCATCAACAAGTCCTAAAGCAAGGCCAGAATCGCACTGCAACAAACGAGCTCCATCAGAGCTAACTAACGCAACAGGCAAATGCCCTGCATTGCTATACTCAAATACACACGTTTCGATATCAAAAATCCCAAAAATCGCTGTCACAAACATCGAATTATGATTTTCTCTAGACAATTCACAGTTTGCTGCCTTCAAACAATCAGCAGGAGTATCAGATGAGATAGCAAAAGCTTTTATCAAAGTCTTTGCCATAGCCATAAAAAGCGCAGCTGTTACATTCTTACCTGAAACATCAGCCATTACTACTCCCAAACGAGACTCAGTTATCCAAAAAAAATCATAAAAATCCCCACCGACCTCAGCAGCAGGAACTGTATCAGCAAATAAATCTACACAACGAGACCTAAGCACGGTTCCAGGCAAAATACTCCTTTGCAAATCTGCAGAACTATTCAACTCCGCCCTAATTCCTTGGAGCCGTAAAGCATTATCATTAGCCTCTCTACGTTCTAAACACGCATTCACCCCACTCGCTAAACTTTGCTCAAGATCATTAAAATCTGTTGGCCTAATTAAAAAGTCAAAAGCGCCGGCGATCATAGCCTCACGAGCATAAGATATATTCCCGAAAGTTGAAACGATTATACACGAAATGCTGACATCTATGTTTTTCACACATTTAACTAGCTCCAAGCCACCACGAGTAGGAACATTCCAATCACAAACCATAGCGAACAGATCCTTTGTCCCCTTTACTACATCAATAGCTTTACTATCAGTAGGACAGAATATAAAGGAATATGTATCTTTGTACGCACTAGCACTAAACCACTGACTATACAAAAACCTGATTTCAGGATCATCATCGACAATTAATATCTTTATTTTATCGTTCTTACTCATAAACCTGGTTCTACATACCTCTACTATTCTACCTTAATAAAATTTATTTTTTATTAAAAAAATTAGCATCATATGTTTATATTCATACAATTCAGAAGCATAAATACATATTACATATTCATCATTATGTGATACAATTTATATATTAATTTATGTATTCATATGCAAATTGCACTCAACTTTATCTCTATTTGTAAAGCATTTTTTGCAACACTAAAAAAAGCAGCAGAACGAAAGGTGACAGTCAATTACCCAAACGAAAGAATTCGCACATTTGATAACCATAGAGGAATGCATACTCTTGATAAATCAGCATGCGTATTATGCAAAGCATGTGCTGCAGCTTGCCCTAATGAATGCATATGTATAAAGAAAACAGAATTTTTGATAAACTACAATAAGTGTTGTTTTTGCGGGAATTGTATTGCGACATGCCATAAAAAGGCATTAAAAATGGCAAATAGTGATACACATATTTCCACTAAAAAAACAGATTTCATTGTCGATCTAACGACTGATAGGGATTAGAAACATGGAGTTAACCCTTGGATGTACAATAATTTTAACATGCATTTTTTCTATATTCGCGCGCAGCAATTTAAGATCTGTCATAATATGTATGCTCTCATCTTTTTTAGTATCTTGTTATATATTCACATACACAAATATGAAAATATATGGAATATTAATCACACTGAGTTACGTTGCATTGTTTTTGGCAATATTTATAATTAGTCGAGTAACTAAAAATATAGAAATCAACTATAAAAAACAATTATTATGCATAGTGCTAGGAAACGCATTCTCTATAATAATTATACACCTTCTCAAAGATGGAAGCATTAGTAGCTACTTTTTGCAAAATGTAGACGAAGTACAAGAAATATGTTCACAAAGCATAGGCGTATATTTGATGATAAGTTTAATTCTATTTTCATGTTTTGCTGCCGTATTCACATTACAGAAAAATCCCAACAGTATGAATTTATTATCAAAATACAAAAAAAATGCTACGATAGACGAATCGACCTGTTCTGTAAAATTAGTAGACATATCGGATAAAAAAAATGTGTGAATATTCTTGTTATTTTCCTGTAATATTTTTTGTAATAAGCCTATGTGGAGCTATTTTTTCCGTTAGCTCTGCATTTAGATGCCTAGTATATTCAGAAATGATGCTTCTTGCGTCTATCTGGATTTTCTCAAGCACAGACGGGATTGCAGGCGTTCAAAAAAGTTTTATGTTTATCTTAACTCTTTTAGTTATATCTGTTGTTGACGTAGCATTTTTTATTCTTTTCGACAAGGATATACAAGATGAATAACTTTTACTATCTCATAATTGTTTGTTTCATGATATCTAGTATATTTATAGGCAGCAAACTTTGGATATTAGAAACATCGAATGTATCCAATAATAACATAGAAAAACACGAGTTATTAAAAAAATATGTGACTTATATATCTATACTACTAGCAATATCATCGCTAATATTTTTTTCTGTAAAATTAT
>CAYLKK010000079.1:0-3740 GCA_964384495.1 uncultured Alphaproteobacteria bacterium | reverse complement strand
TATTCCGCTTACTGTTGAAGGTCTTGCTCAAATTGCAGCTGCAGGAGGCCAACTTGGAGTTAAAGAAAACGATTTAATTGGATTTACGACAAATGTGGCTAAAATGTCCACTGCATTTGATATGTTACCTGACGAAGCCGGAAAATCAATGGCGACACTTTCCAATGTGTTCAATATTCCAATAAATTCTTTGAGTAAGTTAGGTGATGCAATAAATCATATAAGTAACAATAATGCTTCGACAGCAAAAAACATAGTTTCAGCATTAGCCAGGGCTGGAGGCGCTGCAAGACAATTTGGATTATCCGCAGAAAAAACTGTAGCGTTAGTTGGAACGTTGATAGCTATGGGAAAAGCTCCAGAAGAAGCTGGTACTGCAACTGCAGCAATTCTTCAAAGATTACAATTAGCAGATAAATTAGGGCCTAAAGCCGATGCAGCTTTTAGAAAAATCGGGATTTCAGCGAAAGTGTTTGGGAAAATGATAAATGAAGACGCTCAAGGAGCTTTAACAAAATTTTTCAGTGCTGTTGAAAAGCTTCAAGGGCAAGCTAGAGCTGGTGTTCTCGTAGATATTTTCGGGAAAAACTACTCAGGCACAGTAGCTACGTTAGTTGGCTCTCTTGATAAATATCGTCAACAATTGCTTTTGATTGCAAACCAAGAATCTTATTTAGGCTCAATGGAAAAAGAGTTTTTGACTCGTTCAGCGACAACTGAAAATGCTTTGCGACTTCTGAAGAACAACATATCTGAGCTGTCAATAGCAATTGGAAATTCATTGATCCCGAGTGTAAATACGTTGTTTCAAAGTATAGGAAGTGTTTTAAAAACTGTCACAAGTTGGATTGCAGCAAACCCTGAACTGACAAAAACGATCACACACGTTGTCGGAGGCCTAATTGCAATGAAATTAGCGACATTTACACTTGGCTATGCATCGACGTTTTTATTCGGAGGAATCAACAAATTAGTCATGATTTTCAAAGGTTTGCGCTTGGGTTTATCACTAATTAGTGTCGCCTTCAAGTCATTCTTTGTATGGCCTATTGCTATTGCTGGCATCGCGTATAAAAATTTTAATCCTCATCATATACATCCCCTACATATTCATATCCAATAGCTTCAAATAATTTTCCATCATCTACAGCTTTCTTGAAATTTATAAAATCTTCGTGAACATTTCCTCCAGAGTTTTGAATTGTTTTTCTCAAACTTTCAGCCATAGCTAATAAATCATCATTGTGCTTATATGGAAATACATCACAACCATATATCCACCACGATTCTTTTTTTAATGTCTTTTCCGCATATTTCGTCCATGCTTTATTAAAGCCAGAGATACTATATTTATATTGCAAAGATCTTAGGCTACTATTTTTTTCATATTCACGTGTAAAAATTTTTGATTTTAAGTCGTAAGATGGAACAGATATTATTTCTTTATTCCTTTTTACTTCATCAGCGAATTCCAGAGCCGTTTCATATTTGCATTGTTCTAATAAACTACTTTTATTCTCTTCGATCCATTTATCGATAAACAAAGCCATCTCTGTATGTCTCTCTATTTCTGTCCTGTTTTCTAACTCTTTTAACCTATCGTACCAAGTCTCATAAAATGTCTTAAAATCTAAAAACTTTTCTACCAGTTTGAGCCCGCAATTTCCAAGCGCTACATTTCCGTATGTATACGCCGTTCGCAACAGCAACATTTCGTATGGTAATGTATCAGCAAAAAATGGCCAACAATGACTAACGAAATCTCTTCCTTTCGAATTAATTATTACCTCAGGAGTAATTAGGTGGTTTTCTGCACCTCCTATTTCTGAAAGCATTAGCCCGTACATTCCAAAATAAGTAGATACAACCAATCCTTCAGTACAAAAGTGCCCAACCTTTAATCGTCTCATTTTTGATTGTAATTCTTCAAATGTTGTATTTTCGTATTCTTCAGCAGACGAATACCCTAAATTTACACATAGGTTTAAATCATTCGAGAACCTTTCATAATCACCTTTAATAAAATTCGAAACACACTCTAACTCTTTCCCATTAAGCAGTCTTTGAATGTCATGCAATTTTATAGTTGTATCGCTAAATTTTACGGAGCATGTTTCGGGTATTCTGCAAGAATTTACATTATAAAGGACGAATACAAACAGAGATACAAGTAATTTTTTCATGAATATGCTCCATAAATTGTCATAATTTGATTATTTTACACGGAAATCGTTAATATATGTTTAATTCTTTATCATAAAACCCAATTTTTTCGTAAAACTCTGATAATCTTTCTAGCGGAATATATACATTAGACTTATTATATGTTTCACGAATGGCTAAATTTTTAGAATACGCAAATGCATTCTGATTAATTGGGTTATATGTAAATTGCTTCAGCGTGTCATCGAACTGAAGGCCAGTAACAGTGTAGAACTCTTCATCTTCTTGCCATGCGCTAATAGCTTCAATTTGCTTACAATCAAAAAACATTTGACAGCATATATGATTATTTTTTCTAGTTTTATATTTCTCATATCCATCACAAATAAAGTGTAAAGCATGGCATAATTCGTGGAATAAAATTTCTGGAAAGTTTGCATTGCGAATTACAGATTGTATTTTGTCGAGTATAGGTGACTTCATTTGTAAAAGTTCCTCTTTATCAAATAAAATAATTAATTTATTTTTCTGAGACTTGGACATTTCTGCTGAAAAAGCACAATGAGAGTCTTTCATGATTTTTATTTTTTTCTTGTTTTCTTGCAGTTTATGTATCAGCAGTATCAGTAGTCTTGTCCCTATTCCATTATCTGCTATTTCTTTGATAGCTTCACGAATATCAGAGACAAATGATTCTTTTTCGATAACACATAATAGCATGAATTTTTCTATAATTTTTTGTTTTTCTTCTTCAGATTTTAAATTTATATTGGCAAATAGATTTTCATATTTTTTGTAATTTTCATCAAGTTTACACTCAAAGTCGTCATAATTTTTTTTAAACTTTATATTAATTGCTTTATTCATTTTTCTAAACCTCCAGAATAATATGCGCTAAATTGCGCAAAAAGTTACATAAGTTTTTGCGTTTATTTTTTTATATTTGATTTATATTTTTGCGGCAGTGGTAAATTGCCAGATCGCGGACACCTTATGTAGAGGGTACAACAACTCAAAGCAAATGTCAAGAAAATTTTGCGTAACCGCCCGATGTAACGAAGAATGCTAAATTATATGATTGAAAATGAAGGAGGTTATGTTTTTGATAAAAATGATCCAGGTGGTGAAACGAAATTTGGAATATCAAAAAAGTCTTATCCTCACCAGGGATGATCCCTGGACCCGATGTATTTTTGAATGGATTACAGCCAGAAGGATAATTAATGGGTCCAGCACCATGCTGGCAGCAAAAGTTTTTACAAGGCTGGCTCAACAGAGCATATCGAAAAATTATTTTATAAAAGGAGAAAAAAAATGGATAAATTAAAAGCAATATTAGCAAACGAAAAAGTAAAAGGAGCAATTGCAATAACAGCAGCAGTCGTGATGTTCTTCACGCCAGACCACATAGACTTGATTATAGAATCCCTCCTCACAGCCTTCGGCTTGCAAAAATTTACTCTAAAAAATGAGTGAGTACTCACACTGGCGCTTCACGGCGCCTTTTTTTGTTGGTTATATGTGATTTTTCTAGTTTGTATTTTCTTTGAAATTTTATATAGCTGTCCATCTTTTGT
>CAYLKK010000078.1:0-3827 GCA_964384495.1 uncultured Alphaproteobacteria bacterium | reverse complement strand
AAAACATTTTATTGGGAAAATAATATTTTTTACGAACAATAACTATAATCGAATGTTAATTGAATTAGTTGTTTTTACGAAAAAAATGAAAGAAAAATTATCTCAAACTTCTGTCTTTAGTAATATAGTTATTCTTCTATGAAAAAGCTGTTAGTATAGCTTTTTGAGATGTTTCAAATTGATGCATAATCTTATACTGAGCTCTGGGCTTAAATCCGGGGCTCAGTATACATGCTACTTCTGAGCTACATTTTTGAACCAAATCTTCGTTATCCCCTCGCTGCCGCAATGTTTACAATTCATCATTAATTCTCTCTATAAATAGCATTCATATCCTTACACGTAATGATTCAATTCGCAATTCCTAGTTCTTTGCTTAATATTTTATGTTGTGATAAAATTAAAAGTCTTCTGACTATGGTAATAAACGTTGCGATGAATAAGTTGCTTGGACCCGAGGGCAGAGCTCGGCACCTCCACCATTATTATGGGGGTGAATAGAATCGACAAGGACCGAAGGACGCAATTTTTACTCGGCATTATACCGCCGTTATCGGGTTATATTTTAGATGCGAATGATAATTTGTGTCTCTGTGCTGCAAACGATAATATCGCGGCTGAGGTCGCTTTAGCAGCTTAATTTCAATTAAGTTTGTTTGTTAGCACGCGGTTTGTGGAAGGCCGGGCAACAGAAGCTTCCACTCTCATATTTAAAAGATATTTTAACTGCATTATGTTACAGTTGTGTAGAGTTTGTTAATTTTGCAAATGAAATATTTTTTTTACATGCTAAGTTATTTGTTTTTATGTACTTCTGGAATGACATTTAATTCAGTAGAAGCTGCAAAATTATGGAATAATAGCGCAGTGCTTCCAATCGATAAATTTAGCAAAAAGATTGATATTTTAAACTTGAAGGAACAACGTATGTTCGAAGTTAATATATTCGATCGTAGAAAAAATACTTTTTTTAAGTCTTTTTATAAATTCCCAGTCAAATTCAGTATTAATGGCAGCGTCTTATCATTAGAAAATGCATTTTTAAAAGATTCATTTATAAATATTAATACATTTGTTTTTATGGCTATGACAGAAAGAGAATTAACTGTAGGCATAGAGCGTAAGAAATTACTTATAGAGCCTGACATAAAGGTTAAGATGCAGGTTGATATTGATGAAAGCAAAATTGATACAAGCGCTAATGACGATGAGTCGCACACTGCTTTTAAAAAATTTACTAGAAAAAACGATAGTTTTGACTCATTCATCATCGATTGGATTGAAGATTTAAGTTTATGGTTAGATGAAGTTTTAAGGGTATACCAAGCATATACATTTAAAATCTCAAGCATAAAAGATGGACTAGTAACAGAACCATTTATTCAAAAGATGATTTCTATGAAAACTAGGCTTTTAAGTACTGATTTAAATGAATTTTCATTGAATAATATAGAAACATATTTCTCAGTGTTATACTCGATATTCAAGCAACGCGTCAAAAAATATTGGAACCTGACAATTAGATCTTGTGCTTGTCATATTATGTTATTATTTGATATGAGCAGAAAAGAAGTTGAGACCCTACTTATAAAATAAAACCATAAACCAAATATAATTTGCGTTCATTTACGTGAAGAAATACAAAAAACTGAGTTACACACTTAAACGTATAACTCAGCTATATACCACAAGCTATGTATTATTAGTCTTTTTTATTGATCCTGATAGATGTACCAAGGATATCACCTAGACTTGCACCGCTGTCAGATGAACCATATTCAGCTAAATATTGTTTTTCTTCATCAATTTCTACAGCTTTAATAGAAAGACTAATTTTTTTGCCATTATTCTCAACAGCAATAATCTTCGCGTCGATCTTTTCTCCTTTAGCGAATCTATCAACGTTTCTATCCTGGCGATCCTTTGACAAATCAGATTTCTTAATAGAACCAAGCATCCCGTTTGGCAAGGAAACAACTAACCCGTCTTGATTAATTTCATCGATAACGCACGTAACAACTGTACCTTTTGCTACATTTACAACAGCATCTTTATAAGGATTCTCTACCAATTGCTTAACGCCGAGAGCTATACGTTCTTTTTCGACATCGACATCCAAAACTTGCACTTCGATAGAATCACCCTTATTATATTTCGCCAACTCAGCTTCTAGATTACCACCCCAAGCCAAATCATTCATATGGACTAATCCATCAATATCTCCAGCAATAGTTACAAAAAGACCAAAATCAGCTATTTTGCTAATTGTTCCTACAAATGTAGAGCCTACTGGATGATCCTTAGCTATATTTACAAAAGGATTATTCTGTAACTGTTTTATGCTTAAGCTCATTCTTCTGTCGGAGCTATTGATCTCTAATATTTTTGCAGAAATTACATCTCCGATAGCCGCAGCTTTCTGTGGCGAAACAGTCTTTTTCCAGCTAATTTCAGAAACATAAACTAACCCTTCTACACCAGCCTTAACCTCGACAAAAATTCCGTAGTTTGTAACGTTCGATACAACTCCACGTATTTCCATTCCAGGTTTAAACTCATCTTCGATATTCTTCCAAGGATCTTCCTCCAGCTGTTTGATACCAAGAGATATTTTGCCTTTTTCTTTGTCGAATTTCAAAACCTTTACTTTTACTTGCTGTCCAGTTTGCAATACATCTTGAGCGTGTACCCCTCTTCCCCAAGACAGATCTGCATTGTGGATTAGGCCATCGACTCCAAATATGTCTATAAACGCGCCATAAGACGTAACAGTTTTCACTGTCCCTTCTATTATCTGACCTTCCTCTATTGTGGCCAAAACTTTTGCTCTTTCTTCCGCTCCACTTGCTTCAAGGATTGCTCTACGAGATACTACAATATTGCCCCTGTCTCTATCCATTTTTAATATCATGAACTTATGAGTAGTTCCTATAAAAGCTGGAACCAAATCCTCTGATAGAGGTTTTAAATCTACCTGACTACCAGGTAAGAAAGCTGTAGCATTCCCTATGTCCACGATAAATCCACTTTTTACTTGTTTTAATATCGTTCCCTCTATTATCGCTCCGCTCTTTTGTAATTCCTCGAGAGCTTCCCAGCTTGATTCTCTTAGAGCTTTCTCATGGCTAAGAACAATAGTACCATCTTTCCCTTCATATTGATCAATGAAAATTTCTATTTCATCTCCAATTTTCAAATCATTTCGACCTGCGAGAGCGAGGTCTGTTTTTTTGACTCTACCCTCTGACTTTGAACCTACATCGACGATTACATAGGCTCCATCAAATGCAACGATCTTTCCTTTTTTCATTACATTGCTAAAACTTTTTTCTTCGTTTAATCTTTCAAATAATTCTGCAAAACTTCCAGAATTTAAAACATCTTTTTCTGACATACGATTCCTCGATTTTTATATTAATAATAAAGAAACTAACCCTGTCTTGCTTTAAACTTTGGGTTTGTTTTGTTGATTACGTAAACACGTCCCTTACGACGTACTATTTTGCAATTTTTGTGACGCGATCTAGCGCTTTTTAAAGAATTTATTACTCTCATTTTTGCTCCGAATACAAGCCTAGCCTTTATGCTAGGACTAACCAAATACCATAATAATATTTATCTATCTAATTAGTCAACATATTTTTCCTCGGCAGATTAAAGTCGCAGATTAAAAGCAGAATCCGAACGAAATATTGGAGAGGAGAGTCGAGGGATCGGATATTATTGATATATAATTTAATTTTTTTTTAAAGGATCACTCGACTATGAAAGAATATAGTTATTTTTCTATGAAAGGGTATTTATGTATGTTATAATGAGTTAAGATG
>CAYLKK010000077.1:0-3851 GCA_964384495.1 uncultured Alphaproteobacteria bacterium | reverse complement strand
ATGCTTACGTAAATTCACACTGTTAGCAAAACCTAATTATTTTATTCGAAGGTTTATTACAAAAATAGTTTTGCGTGTGCTTATTTTATGTTCTTGCGCCAATATATCTTTTACAGTTTTCTTTCTGTTCAAGTTAAATATTGCGTTAAACTGCAACGAAATATGAGAGGTCAACTTTTTTTCTATGCCTACACCAATCGATGGAGCAAGCTGAGTAATATTTTCATTACACATATCCTTTGTCGTATTATTATTGATTGTAGAAGTACCATACATTTGAAATGTATATTTGCTCAATACAGCCCCGAATCTAACAAAAAACACAGAATCCCATCCATATGGAGAATATCCTAATTTCAAGTGAAAAATCGGAGAAGCTGATTCATAAATTCTGACTTGATAAGGGTTTTTGAGGCTCTCTTTTGTCGCTTCTTCTTTTAAACCACCTGCCTCAGTTTTGTTTTTTTCTAGAGCATTGTAATAAGCAGAGTAAACAGCATTTAAATCTTTAGCTTTATTGCTTTTTCCTAAAACTGTAGAACAGTCAAACGAATAATACAATCTTTGATCGTTTATACCACCTGCACCAAAACCGAAGAATACACAGGTAGTGTTGTAATTTGAAGATTGCGCTTTATCTTGCTCTCTAGACAACCCAGTTTTCATCGAATTTCTCGCTATACCGATTAAAACCTCAGGCCCAAAATCAGCCTCCACTGCTGATTCTTCATCTTTTGTAATATCCTGAACGACATTATAATCATATTCATTTTCATCAAATGCATAGACGTTGTTTAAACTAAAAACCAAACAAGAAAAACTAAATGCAGCAAATAACTTCATAGTACTCCGAATATATTTTGCATGTAAATAATATCAGAAGCGCTTAACATTTTAAATAAACTTTAAGTACATATTAAACAGCATTTTCAAATAAACGTATGCATCTATAAAGTTAATTTTTATCGCAATAACTTACGCCATATATTTATTCTTAAGCTATTAATAAATATTTTCCTTGTATTTTTTATGTATTTGTTGTTCAATGCAGATAATACTTCTATGAGGTTATTATATGAATCTTATGAAAACAGTCGCCACTGTTGGTGGATGGACTCTAGGTTACAGAATAAGTAGCGTTATAAGGGATATAGCTCAAGCTGCAACTTTAGGTGCGGGCCCTTTTGCTGACGCGTTTTCTGTAGCTTTTAAGTTAGCAAATATTCTAAGGAAGATGTTTGCTGAAGGAGCATTCAATGCTTCATTCCTTCCTATTTTTTCTTCAACATTAAAATCAAATGGACAAGAGGATGCTTCTAGGGTAGCCAGTCAGATATTTACATGGTTAGTAATGATCGTTACGACAATTACTCTTTTTTGCATAGTGTATTTTAACTGGATTATAAAAGGATATGCTCCTGGATTTGTAGAAGGATCAGAAAGGTTTGAACACGCAGTAGCTTTAGGACGTGTATGTTTTCCGTTTATAGCGACTTCATTTGTCGCTGCGCTCTTTGGTGGGATGTTAAACGCTGTTAATAGGTATGCTATGCCAGCAGCAGCTCAGTTGTTGTTAAATATTTGCGTTGTAGCCGCAATGGGTGTTGGCGCGCTAGCTTTTCCTAACGTAGCGTATACAATGGCTTGGGGAACATTTACGGCAGGTATTTTGCAAGTAGCTGTCTTGTGGTGGAATGTCCATGTTTTAGGTTTCCGTGTCGGATTCATGAAAAAACTAATTTCTCCTGAAGTAAAAGCTTTCTTTAAAAAATTACTTTCTGGTGCATTAGGTGCTGGAGTCTGGCAAGTCAACATAATCATTGACTTTGTCGTTGCCTCATTACTTCCCACAGGATGCATTTCTTACATATATTACACAGAACATTTAAACGCATTCCCATCAGGGATTTTAGGTATTGCATTCAGTACAGCATTATTGCCTCCATTGACTAGAGCTGTACATTCAGGAAATTATGCGGACGCTAAAGGGCAACTAAATTTAGGTCTTTTATTTGCTTTGATATTAACAATGCCTGCCGTTGTAATTTTATGCACAATGCATGAACCTATTACTGCTATGGTCTACGGTAGAGGTAATTTCGGGCCACAACAAGTAGCAGCTGCATCACCAGCTCTTGCAGCATTTGCTTTAGGGCTACCTGCTTACATGGTTATGAAAGTTTTCACAAGCGCGTTTTTCGCTCACAAAAACACAAGAGTACCTTTGATTGGTGGTATAGTGTCTATTGTAACAAACGCTTTGTTAATTGTTGCTTTACTTCCTATCATGAAACATAATGGTATCGCATTAGCGACTTCTTTGTCTTCTTGGTTCAACGCTTTTTATCTTTTAATCGCATTGAAAAAGCTAGGCACTGTCAACGTTGTTATGAAAACATGGGGTCAGTTTTTAATGCAGTGCGTTGTTTCCGCAATTATGTTTATGTTTATTCTTGGGGTAACTCCTTTTGTAAGCGATTATTACGCTAACGGTGGATTAGAAAGAAACATAGCAATTGTTGGTGTGATTACTGCAAGTATTTTCGTCTTCTACATATTTGGTAAAATCTTCGGTATATTCAAATTTATGAAAGACCTAAAAAGTGTAGCAAAAGACTAGATTTTCAAAATAGCCGCCATAAGGCGGCTTTCTTATAATAATGACTTACAATCAAAAAAATACAATTAATTACGGCCCTCTTCACCCTGCTGTGCATGGAGCATTGCGCCTTATTCTTGAAGTAGACGGAGAAAAAATTATCAACATAGAACCAAGAATTGGTTATATGCATAGAGGAATTGAAAAGATACTAGAATCCAAAACATATAGACAAGCAATTGTTTATATGGATAGAGTGGACTATGTAGCCGCTGTAGCTAATGAGTACCCGTTTGTTTTAGCAGCAGAGAAATTAGCCAATTTTGATGTACCGATAAAGCATCAATATATTCGAGTTATAATAGCAGAACTAACGCGCATAGCGAGCCATCTCATTCATTTTAACATGCTTACATACGATACAGGCGCTCTTTCTCCATTCGTATGGGCAATGGAAGAAAGAGAAAAAATCATGCAGCTTTTCGATAAAATATGCGGAGCCCGCATGCATTTAAATTTTTTTACTGTAGGCGGAGTAAATTACGATATACCAATTGCTATATTCGATGACATACAAAAAGTTTTGCTTAGTATAGAAAAAACTGTAAACGATATAGAAAAAGTAATTACAACAAATGCTATATTTATTAGCAGAACAAAAAATATAGGAGTTATTACGGCTGAAAATGCCATAGATATAGGAGCGACAGGCCCTGTCCTAAGAGCATCTGGAGTAGCATATGACTTAAGAAAAAAATACCCATACGATGTATATAGTGAGTTAGATTTCAAAATTCCTGTCGGCACAAATGGCGACTGCTATGACAGATATTTAGTAAAAGTGTTTGAAGTATACGAAAGTATCAAAATTATCAAACAATGTCTTGCACAACTTCCAGAATTTTCTTTTCAAAAATCAAATTGTGTAATTCCTAAAAAAGGAAATACATATTTTCCCACGGAATCTCCAAAAGGAGAGTTAGGGATTTTTCTCGTGTCTGATGGTACAAATAAACCTTACAGATGCCATATAAGATCTACAGGTTTCCCTGTTCTTATGAATATTAAAAAATTTGTTGATAATTTTGCTGATCTGCCAGTAGTTTTAGCATCACTAGATATAGTACTTGGAGAAGTAGACAGATAAATTGGTAATATTTATATCGAAAAAGTCTAGATCTCACAAAAAGCTATCATCTATTCTTTGTTGTTTAGTAATAGGCCTCTTGCGAAAGTAATTTTATGTGTTTCC
>CAYLKK010000076.1:0-3852 GCA_964384495.1 uncultured Alphaproteobacteria bacterium | reverse complement strand
TATTTACCTAAGAAGATTTACAAATCCTTTGATGTATATTAGCAAATACCATGAGACTCTAACAAAAAGTCTCAATATACATAAACTTACACAACAGACTTCTTGCGCAATGATCATTATTATGTTATTCTTTAAGTAGCTGGTCTTTTGCCGCCGTGGCTCAGTGGTAGAGCACATCCTTGGTAAGGATGGGGTCGTGAGTCCGATTCTCACCGGCGGCACCATTTTTCGAAAATGTAGGAAAATCTGATGCTTAGAAAACGAATCAAAAACGTGCTAGCGTGTACCATTGGAAACACTTTAGAATGGTTTGATTACACTCTGTACGGCGCGTTTACAACTACACTATCTGAATTATTTTTCCCATTTGAGGATCAATCGACGTCTCGAATTTGGGTTTATTTAGTTTTTGCATTAGGTTTTTTTTCAAGACCTGTTGGCGGTCTTTTACTAGGGCACATAGGGGACAAAGTTGGCCGCAAAATGGCCCTTATTATTTCAATACTCACAATGGCAATACCAACATTCTTAGTCGGCATTTTACCAACATATAGCCAAATAGGAGTTTGGGCACCAATACTATTAGCGACAATAAGGTTTTTCCAAGGCGTCGCAATAGGTGGAGAATTCACAGGATCGATGGTGTACCTAGTCGAACAAGCCCCGTCCAAAAAACGTGGATTTTACGGTTCCTGGTCTGACTTTGGTAGCCCATTGGGAGTCCTGTTAGGATTTTTGGCAGTTGCAGTACTGTCTTCTATCCTAACAGATGATCAATTTAAAACTTTTGGATGGCGTATACCATTTTTGTTGAGTTTACTATTTGCAATATTTGGAGCATATTTAAGGTTTGGAATTGATGAAACAAATGATTTTGCTAAAAGCACAAAAAAAACACAATCATTGCCACTTGCGGAGACTTTAACGAACCATAAATCTGCAGTATTTTACGGAGTATCAGTCGCAGCATACGGCGGGGTCACATTCTACATGCTACTGACATTTTTACATAACCATTTAAAGGTTTCTGGACTAGCGACGCAACAAGAAGCTTCCATTTTTACAATAATCGTAAATATATTTGTAACTGCAGCTATACCATTAGGCGGAATCTTATCAGATAAATTCACAAGGAAGAAAGTGATGATTTTTAGCATTTACGCCGCAATGCTAATTACACCTGCTATGTTTTATTCTTTAAATTTCCCAGGTATTCCATTTATGAAGTATTTTCATGTTTTCTGTGAAATTCTGCTAGGAATAACTCTTGGCATATTCTTCGGTGGTAGAGCTGCTTTTTATTCTGAAGCATTTCCAACTCACTTAAGGTGCACAGCTTTAGCTCTAGCTTTCGGGATAAGTCATTCATGCTTTGCTGGAACTACACCACTTATTTCAGAAATTCTATTAAAAACTACAGAAACTATAAATTCATTAAGTATAATGATGCTTATTTTCTCAATTTTTGCTATAGTTTCATTATACAAGTTAGAAGATAGAACTGGAAAAGAATTATTATAAAATTAGAATAGAGGAAAATATGAAGTTTTCGATCAACTGGCTAAAAAAGCATTTAGACACAAATAAAAGTATTTCAGAAATAGCTGAAACACTCACATCGATTGGCATAGAGGTCGAAAGCATTATAGATTGTGATCAAATGTTTCAAAATTTTACTGTAGCAAAAGCAACTAACGTTCAAAAGCATCCAAATGCAGATAAATTAAGAATATTTGACGCAGTTTTACCTGGAGGCGAGACAAAACGCGTCGTATGCGGGGCCAGTAACTTAAGAGAAGGACTAAATGTATTATTAGCTCTACCTGGAGCGATAATACCATGCTCTGGCGAAAAACTTAAGTTGAGCAAAATAAGAGGAGAGCCAAGTGAAGGCATGTGCTGCTCTTTCGAAGAACTAGCGCTCGCTAACTCATCAGATGGTATAATAGAACTTCCTGCCACTATTCCAGAAAATGCAAAAATCGGAGATTTGTTAGGATTAGGAGATGGAATCATTGATGTTTCAATAACTCCTAACAGAGGAGATTGCTTCTCAATAGAAGGAATAGCGAGAGATCTAGCCGCGGCAGGGGCTGGAATATTTAAACAAACAGAAAAACCAAACGTAACAGAAGAATTAGAGTTTGAAGCCGATATTTCTTTGGATTGTATTGTCGGTAACGAATACGTGTCAGACAATATCCCATATTGTGCATTTAGAGAAATAAAAGGATTAAATAACAAAAAAAGCATAGAAGAAATTAGTTCATTACTTAAATCTGCAGGTATCAATTCAAACTCAGCTGTTGTAGATATAGCAAATTTTTTAACATACGATAAATGTCGCCCGTTTCATATTTATGATCTAGATAAAATAAATAGTTCTATAGAGTTAAGGAAAGCTAATAATAAAGAAAAATTTGTAGATCTAAAAGGTGTCGAACATACATTAAATTCAGACATTTTAGTCGCAGCAGACAAGAACTCGGTATTATGTGTTTTAGGAATCATGGGCGGACAGGCTTGCGCATGTGATGAAAATACAACGAATATATTAATAGAGTCAGCAATATTTGATCCAGTGTATATATCAAATATTGGAAATAAAATGAATATATCAAGTGATTCTAGAACGCGTTTCGAAAGAGGAATAAACAATGAATATGCTCTCGAAGGACTAGATTTACTAACAAGTATGATACAAAAATACTGCGGAGGAAAAGCTAGCAAAACGTACATAATCGAAAATAAAAAATTTATTAGAAAAAAAATCGACTTAACAGCTAATAAACTAGATAAGCTAACCGGAATTAAAATCCCATTTGATATGGCAATAGACATTTTAAAAAAATTAGAAATTAATACTATAGAAAGAACGCCTGAATCTGCCACATGTGAAGTTCCACCTTTTAGGTCTGATCTAAATATAGAAGAAGATTTAATTGAAGAGATTATAAGAATATTTGGATACAAAAATATATGTTGTAAAACACTACCTGAACAGAAGATACAAACAGACAAACAGATATTTACACAAAATAAAAAGATATCAGCGCTGAAGAGATTAATGTGCACAAACGGTGTGTCTGAACTTGTGTCATTTTCTTTCATAAATGAAACTGATGCTAAACTATTTGAGTCTGAACTAATACCAGAATCTACAATGGCAGCTGTGTTAGCAAATCCAATAAGCAAAGACTTATCTATTTTGCGAAACTCATTGTATCCAAATTTACTAAAAAACACTCTCGCACAATTTAACAAGTCACAAAAATTTGTATCGCTGTTCGAATTCGGTCCTATATTTTCATCCCCGAATAAACAAAGAAACGTTCTATGTGGAATTAAAAGCGGAAAAGCGACAGAAAGAAATTGGCTTGAAACTCAAAGAGATTATGATCTTTTCGACGTGAAATCTGACATGTTAGCAACAATACGTTTTTTCAATATAGATTTAGACAAAATTATTTTTGACACTACAATCGTCCCAGGTTGGTATCATCCTACAAGAAGCGCTGCTGTTATAATAAATAAAAAAGTAATAGGATATTTTGGAGAATTGCATCCAAATATTATTTCTGCTTATGATATCAAGAATAGATGCGTAGGATTTGAGTTGTTCGTAGATGATATAATTAATAACAAGAGTCAACCTATAGACTCCACAACAAAAAAATTCTTTCAACCTGTAGATAGAGATTTTTCGTTTGTTTTAAATACAGATACTAACGACTTCCAAGCGAATAAGTTACTATTAGAAATAAAGAAATGTAGCAAGCTGATAAAGAATACCGGAATATTCGATTACTATAAGAATAAAGACGATTTAATCGCTTTAGGTGTATCAATAAC
>CAYLKK010000075.1:0-3909 GCA_964384495.1 uncultured Alphaproteobacteria bacterium | reverse complement strand
GTGAGGATCTAAGTTTGATAAGAATCCTTCTACTGCTTTCAATACTAACTCAGAATTTTCATATTTTACAACATGATTATTTTTTACTGCATCGACTATTGCATTCAAAAAAATTGCAAGAGCTTTTTCTTTTCCTACATTTTGTACTAATGCATCAGGAAGAGCTAAAGATTCTCCTTTCCCAGCTGCATTCGCTACACTTACATCTATACTTTCTACATGTTTACTATCATCTGTTTTATTGTTGTTGCAACAAAAAGAAAAATTACATAATTCAACAACAGAAAAAATCAGAAAGTTAAATACTAATTTGTTATGCAGCATACAGATAGCCTAAAAATTTCAAAAATTATACTTGGCGTTATGTTAAAAATCAAGTAAACTACATAATTGAGTTATATTCAAATATAAAGTAAGGTGTAATACAAAATGACAAAACATCATAACAATTCTGAATACAGTGCAGATTCTATTAAAGTATTGAAAGGGTTAGATGCAGTTAGAAAACGCCCTGGGATGTACATTGGCGATACTGACGATGGTTCAGGGTTGCATCATATGGTTTTTGAAGTCGTTGATAATGCTATCGATGAGGCTCTTGCAGGTTATTGTAAATCAATAAAAGTAACGATCCACGAAGATGGATCTGTTTCTGTCTCTGACGATGGAAGAGGAATCCCAACAGATATTCATCCAGAGGAAAGTGTTTCAGCAGCTGAAGTTATAATGACTCGTTTGCATGCAGGTGGTAAGTTCGACCAGAATTCTTACAAAATTTCCGGTGGATTACACGGCGTTGGCGTATCTGTCGTAAATGCTTTATCTGATAGATTGGACCTTACAATACATAGAGATGGGGGAGAATACTACATAAGATTTAGAGAAGGTGAAGCTGAAAAACCTTTGGAGAGAGTAGGTGAGGCAGGAAAATTACATGGGACATCTGTGAGATTTTGGCCGTCTGCTTCTATTTTCAAAACTACAGATTTTGTGTATAGCACGTTAGAGCATAGATTAAGAGAATTAGCCTTTTTGAATTCTGGCGTAAGAATTGAATTACGAGATTTACGAGAAGGAAAGGGAAATAGCTGCGTTTTGCATTATGAAGGTGGACTTGTAGAATTTGTAAAACACTTAGATAAATCTAAAACACCTTTAATTGAAAAGCCTATATTTGTAAAAGGAGAAAAAGACGGAATTTTTGTAGAAGTTGTTTTCGAATGGACAGATAGTTATCACGAAAATACTATGTGCTTTACAAATGCAATCCGTCAGTCTGATGGTGGAACGCACTTGGCAGGATTTAGGAACGCATTAACACGTGCAATAACTGGTTATGTATCAGAGAATATGAAAAAAGAAAAATACAGCCCAACTGGTGAGGATTCAAGAGAAGGGCTAACTTGCATTTTATCTGTGAAAGTTCCTGATCCAAAATTTTCATCTCAAACGAAGGATAAATTAGTGTCATCTGAAGTTAGGTCAGTAGTCGAATCAGTTGTCGGTGAGCAGTTAAATACATGGCTTGAAGAGCATCCAGTAGATGCGAAAAAAATTATATTAAAAATTATAGAGGCTGCTGCGGCTCGTGAGGCGGCTAGAAAGGCAAGAGAACTAACTAGAAGAAAGAATTCTTTAGAAATTTCCACTCTTCCTGGAAAATTAGCAGATTGTCAAGAAAGAGATCCAGCCTTATGTGAGCTATTTTTAGTCGAGGGAGACAGCGCAGGAGGGTCAAGTAAAACTGGGCGAGATAGAAGGTATCAGGCGATTTTGCCTTTAAAAGGCAAAGTGTTAAATGTTGAAAGATCTAGGTTCGACAAGGTTCTTGCGAACGCTGAAATTGGCACTTTAGTCTCAGCTATAGGTGCAAGCGTAGGAGATGGTAAGTTTGACGTTACAAAACTTAGGTATCATAAGATTATAATTATGACAGATGCTGACGTCGATGGAAGTCACATTAGAACTCTACTTATGACATTTTTCTTTAGACAGATGCCTGAAATTATAGAAGGTGGATATTTATATGTGGCTAGACCGCCTCTTTTCAGGGTAAAAAAAGGTAACTCTCAAATATACCTAAAAGATGAAAAAGCTCTTGAGGATTATTTGATGAATTCGACAATAAGTTCTGCGTTTTTGTCTATTGGCGAATCTACATTTAGAGATGAAGCTTTGAAAGATATGATTCATTCTGCTAGTGTTGCGAAAGCTAAGTTGCAGTATTTATATAATGATGTACAAAATGATATTTTAGTAGATAATCTAGCTATGTTTAACATGCTGACTACACATGGTGATTTTAATACTAATTTAGATGCTATGCTAGCTGCTATGAAAAGAAATAGCGGTGGTGAATGGTATATGAAAGAGGATGATGATTTTTACAATATAATTCGCAATGAAAGGGGAGTAGATGAGACTTTTGAATTTCCAAAGAAACGTATAGGATCGTATGAGTTAGGTATTGCATGTCAATATGCATCTAAACTTAGAGCTTTGGCAGAAAATAATGCTATTTTAAATATTAAAGACAGTATATATAATGTGAGGAATTTGTCGGATTTGGTTGCTTCTTTTAATAAAGGTGCGAAGAAAGGCATTGCTGTCAACCGTTACAAAGGTCTTGGGGAAATGAATCCAGATCAGTTATGGGAGACTACATTGAATCCTGAAACGCGTACTTTATTACAAGTGAAATGTGAGCATGTAGAAACAGCTGATGAAGCGTTTACAATGCTTATGGGCGAAGTTGTTGAGCCTAGAAAAGAATTTATTCAACAGAATGCTCTAAAAGTTATGAATTTAGATACTTAATTTTTTAGGAGAGGTTGTTGGGGAAAAAAAAACGGAAGAAAATACAAATTAATATACCACATAGTAGTGCTAAAGTTATTTCGTATGCACTATTTGGTGGATTTGTGTTTGTCTTTCTACTTTGTTCATACGTTTGTTATGATATTCCAAGCCTTTCTTTACTAAAGGTTTCTACCAGAAAGTCTAGTATTATTTTCGAAGATTGCAATGGAAATGTTATTGCAAGTTATGGTGACTTGTTCGGAAAAGTTGTAAGAACAGATGAACTTCCAAAACATGTTTATCAAGCTGTTCTAGCTATAGAAGACAGGAGATTTTATAAGCATTTTGGTGTAGATTTAATAGGAGTTTTTCGTGCTATCCATTCTAATATAATGAAAAACAAAATTCAGGGTGCTTCAACGATTACTCAACAATTAGCTAAAAACTTATTTTTAACTCCTGACCGTTCAATTAAACGAAAATTGCAAGAGTTGATTTTATCTTTTATGATAGAAAGTAAATTCACAAAAAATCAGATATTAACAATATATCTTAATAGAGTTTATTTCGGTGGTGGCGCATATGGTATAGATGCTGCTGCACATAGATTCTTTGGGAAAAATGCAAAAGATTTAGATCTCCTTGAATCAGCAAAATTGGCTGCATGTTTAAAATCTCCTACTGCTTATTCTCCAATTTCTAATCAAGATGCTTCAGATACACGTGCTGCTATAGTTTTATCGGCAATGCTTGAGTGTGGTTTTGTGAAAAAAGTTGAAGTAGATGAATGTATAGAAAATTGTGATAAAAACTACAAAATAACAGAGACTATGTCAGACAATAGATATTTCACTGATTGGGTAATGGAGATTATTCCTAATTTATGTTCGTCAGATGAAGATCTTATTGTAAGAACTACGTTAGATCGTAGAATGCAAAAAAATGCCATAGCTATTATTAGAAAGTATTTGCTTGATGATGGATTTAAATTAAACATAAACCAGATGGCTCTTGTTTGCATGGATAGTACGGGCGCTGTAAAATCTATGGTAGGAGGTCATACATATAGTCAAAGCCAATTTAATAGGTGTTTTGCGGCAAGATCAGCAG
>CAYLKK010000074.1:0-3949 GCA_964384495.1 uncultured Alphaproteobacteria bacterium | reverse complement strand
AATACAAGACATAAAAAATTATAACACGAGCGACTTACGTTAAAAAGCTTTTGCAAGCGCTATTTGTCTGATATAATCAATGCAACATATAGATTTATGGACATTATTAAATGCAAGATTTAAGCTCTTTTTTTATTAAAAAGATATTTTCTGCGGTGCAGGCTAAATATAAAATTGACGCTTTCGATGTAACAATAGAAAAACCTAAGGAAAAAAGTTTCGGCGATTTTAGCACAAATATAGCAATGGTATTGTGTAAGAAACTAAACATAGCACCAAGACAATTAGCAGAAGAAATTGTTGACACTCTGAATAATGATAATTCATTTAAATCCTTAAATACAGCAGGTCCAGGTTTCATCAATTGGTTCGTTAGCGATGATATTTTGCGAAAGCAATTATCTTTTGTATTATCAGACGAATTTCATAATAAAAAAACTCGCAACGGGAAAATGATAAATATAGAGTATGTATCGGCAAACCCTACAGGGCCTTTGCACGCAGGACATGCGAGAGGAGCTGTCGTAGGAGATGCCTTAGCAAGAATTTTAGATTATGTCGGATATAATGTAACAAAAGAGTATTATATAAATGACGCTGGGAATCAAATAGTCAACTTAGCTAAAAGCTTGTACTACAGATATGCTCAAATTTTAGATGAAAAACTTGGCAACTCTACAGTTCCAGCAGAATTGCCAGATGATATGTATCCAGGCGATTATATAATTGATATGGCAATTACTCTAAACAATGAATATGGAGACAAATTCTACCAAAAATCTGAAAATGAATGGCTGCCATTTTTCTCTGATTATGCTGTTAACCAGCAAATGGAAATTATAAAACAAGATTTACTCTCACTTGACATAAAGCACGACGTATTTACATCAGAAAAAGATATAGTGAATAAAGGAGCTGTAGAAGAGTGCATAGATTTTCTAAAATCAAAAGACTTAGTATATTATGGAAAATTGCAAAAGCCAAAAGGAAAATTGTTAGATGATTGGGAAGAGCGTGAGCAATTGTTATTCCGTTCATCTAAATTTGGCGACGATGTAGATCGCCCGTTGCAAAAATCTGATGGCACATGGACGTATTTTGCGACTGATATAGCTTACCACAAAGACAAGATAGAAAGAGGATTCGACGAATTGGTCGATTTTTGGGGGGCAGATCATGGCGGCTACATAAAAAGAATGAGCTCTGCCATTGAGGCTATTACTGGCAGAAATGATGTCTTTTCTGTAAAGATATGCCAACTTGTTAAGTTTATGGATGGAGACAAAGAAGTGAAGATGTCTAAACGTGCTGGCACATTTATTACAGTAAGGGACATCATTGAAAAAGTTGGAAAAGATGTAATAAGATTTATAATGCTTACACGTAAAGACGACGCATATTTAGACTTCGATTTTGATAAGGTGGTTGAACAAAGTAAAGAAAATCCAGTTTTTTATGTCCAATATGCATTAGCAAGAACTTATTCTGTGCTTAATCAATTCATCGAAACATTTAACTTAACAGAAGTTCCAGATATTGGTACGGCTAATCTGAAATTAATCGATTCAGAACAAGAATTTAATTTAATTAAAGAATTGGCCGATTGGAATAATCAAGCAGCAATAGCGGCTAAGTTAAGAGAACCTCATAGGGTATCTTTCTACCTGTATTCTGTCGCATCAGCGTTTCATTCCTTATGGAATTCTGGTAAATCTGAACATAGGTTAAGATTTGTGAATGAGAATGATTATGAGTCTAGCTTAGCAAAGTTAGCATTGGTGATTGCCACGCAAAAAACAATAGAAACTGGGTTGTCCGTTGTAGGAGTTACACCAGTAAGAGAATTGTAATGAAGAAAACAAGGGGATGAAGATGGAGGACAAAGTAAACGAATATATAAGCGATTCATCAGATTTAAAGGAATCTGTGATTTTTGATAGACGTAACAAAATAAATTCATCGTCTAAGTTCCAAGAACTAGATGTAGCTGATATCGATGTAGATTTTTTGTCATCCAAAAAGTTTTTCCTCGATGAACATGATATAGATAGAAAAAACGAAGCTCAGTATATAAATATTAGGTATTTTCTTCAGAAAAAATACATTGTTTACTTGCTAGCATTTATTTTTGTTTGCTCCATTGCTATCATATTTTTAATTTACAATATGCAAGATGAAAACAGTGATGATTTACCTATAATTAAAGCGGAAAGCGTTCAATTTAAAGAAACAAAGGACATCAACCAAAGAAAAACAAATGCTCAAAAAATTTATAGTTATATAACAAACGAAAAAACTGAAGATAAAGTATCACTAGCTAGGGCAAAAGATGAAGATACTTTTGCAATTAATAATTCACAAAAAACGCAAGGAATGATCAATCGTACTCCTTTGTATAATCAAGATTCTAATGCTGCGAATAGACGTAGATTGAGGCAAGAAATGGTGAATTCGATCATTGGCAACGACTCTGTCGATGGCAAACTGGATCATGGGCATATAGATAGCAGCTACGAATACGCAGAAGATACAAGTAATTTAAAAATAAAACACAAAAAATCTTTAAAGCATTTTTTTAAGAGAAAGTCAAAAGATCTTGGTAACAAAAATATCAATGGCGGAGTATTCATTCCTTCATTGTTTTTTAATGCAGAGTTAGATGCATATAAATATTATGACTACATATCACGTGTTTGTCCTTTTGTTAAGCAATATGGACATAAGATTATAAAAGTATCAAGCAGATCGGGTGATAAACTCGGAAGAATTCAAAGCACAGACACGGACTCAAACATAAATTCAGAACAAACTACTAAAAGTGAATACAAATATAACCAGAAAGAATGTAATATGGTCAGATATAAGATTCTAATAGGACCTTTTAGTGACATTGAAACAGCAGATAGCGTTGCGAACTCAATGATTGAAAGAGGCGTACAATTAATATGGTAGAGAAATTCCTTCTATGTGGGTTCGTCCTATTTATATCAATAGCATTGCATGAAATAGGGCACGCTTTTGTCGCCTACATTTTAGGTGATGATACAGCGAAAAAACAAAAAAGATTTTATTTACATACGCATTTTGATCTATTTGGATCTTTAATTCTTCCCGTTTCGTTATTTATATTTGGATCACCTTTTGTAATAGGCTATGCAAAACCTGTGCGAGTAAACCCCAAAAAATTTGAAGATCCTTTGATAGATCTAGCTTTAGTTGGTTTAGCTGGTCCTATCGTAAATTTTATATTGGCTGGAATTTTCGCTCTATTGTTGTTATTCCAACCAAAAGAAGCTATAGAAGTAACTATTTTCAGTAAAATATGTTTGCACTTTGTTATCATAAATCTTGGGTTAGCTTTCTTTAATCTAATTCCAATTCCACCTTTAGATGGAAGTAGAGTAGTAATCAATATATTACATAAGAAATTAGCTGTAATCTGGGAAAGATTAGAAATTTTCGGAATTTTTTTGATTTTTGCTATACAATTAATTAGCCTGCAGATAGCAAAAATTTTTGACACAAATTACAGTTTGTTTTATGTATTTATTGAAGCTCCTGTGAAATATATAGTGAATTTAATACTCCAATAAAATATAGATTACTCCAAATATGGACAATATGTTGTGTAAGTTTATGTATATTGAGACTGTTTGTTAGACTCATGGTATTTGCTAATATACATCAAAGAAGTGCGCCAGCTCAATGCCGTGTGATGTCTATATTCATTATATTTTCCAACAATCTTTCCAGTACTTCTCTCGGTACTCATGCCAAACATTATGCCTCCTCGCATAATCGTATAATTTGTAAATCTTCTTAGGTAAATATATAATCTGCACCGTAGACTCTTTAAAAAATACATATCAATGAGGCTACTCTGATCCGCTATAAAACACAACTTATACAATCACAGTCAATCAGTCTCAATTTTTACTGAACTAGGACA
>CAYLKK010000073.1:0-3963 GCA_964384495.1 uncultured Alphaproteobacteria bacterium | reverse complement strand
GATATTAACACTGAAGCAATTAACATAATTATATATTTTAGAGGAAATCCAGCTGTAAATATTATTGCAGCTCCTATGCCTAAAAATAACAATGCTGTTCCCAAGTCTGGTTGTTTTGCTATCAATGTAACTGGCACCATTAGTATGCAGATTGCGCCAATATGCTCCTTTAATTTAAATGTATTTATGCTTGATCTTTGATTGTAATATCTTGCTAATGCAATAATTATAGTAAATTTTGCTATTTCCGATGGTTGAAGCGATATTATGTATAAATCGATCCATCTTTGTGCTCCTAATTTTGTTGAACCAAAGAAATGAACTATTATTAATACGAAAATTGATGTTATATAAATTGGGTAAGCGAATGCTTCAAAGCTTCTTTTATCTAGAGAAGCAACGAAAAATATTATAACTATCGCTGCAGCAATTTTCAATGTGTGTTTTATAAATATAGTATTTAAAGATAAGCCATTTATCGAAAATTGATATAAACAGCTTAGCGCAAATAAAGAAAATAAACAAAAGAATAAAGGCCAAAAAGCAAAAAAAATATCTAATGCTATTTTTAAAAAATCTCCACATAAATTAGATTTAACAAGATCTTTTATTCTTCTGTGAAAAAGCATATCAATATTGCTGTTTTTTTTGTTATTTAGCTTGATTGCTTTTTTCATTTTCATAATCTTCTACACGTCTTTATTATATAAATTCTCAATAGGATACGTATATATTGCATCTTTTATCATAAACAAACAAGTATGTTTTATTTAATCACCACCTAAAAAATATTTAATATTACTGATGTTGCGCAGTTAATGTTGATTGCAGCTATTTCTTTCCCATATTTATCAAAAAATCCAGAAAAACCATAATTATTAACCCTAATATATGGAAGACCATATTCTATCGCCATAGCTCTTGTAATTAAATGATGATGCTTGGCTTCTTGCGAATTTTTGAACCAACCATCGTTTGTGATATTTACGACAAAATCTGCATTTTTGTAATTTACAGGTGGAAATATCGCTTCGTAACAGATTTGCAGTAAAAATTTACATCCATTGATTTCAAAAATATTTTTAGAGTTTCCTTTTTTAAAAGCCCCTATTTGATTTGCAATGCTTGAAAATTTAACATATTCTTTTGCTGGAATGTATTCTCCAAATGGCAATAAATGTTGCTTATCATAGAACTCTACATGATCATTAGAAAAAATTATTGCAGAATTATAATAATTACCATCATTATCTTTTCTAATTGCACCAAATATAAAATTATCGCAATTTTTTAGTACAGGTGAAAGTATATCGCGAATATAACAATTATCTTTATCTAAATAAACCCATGGGAATGTCACTTCTGGCCAAATTTCTAAATCTACATGATCACATTTTTCTTGTGATGTTTTTATATACTTTTCTAAATTTTTAACTGCTAAATCCGTATTATCTTTATCTGATTGCCAAATGTTACCTTGTACAATTTTTACTTTAATACTTCTTTTGTTATATTCTTTTTCAAGAGTATTTATGCGTACTAAGCCAAATAGTAAAATGAATGAAAAAATACCTGCTGCGATATATAATACATGCCTCTTTTTTGTGCAAATATAAAGAGCAAGGGATATAGTAATTAGGTACGTAAAAAAACTTAATCCATATATAGATATCACGGACGTAATTTGTAATGGTATAATACTTCCAATCCAACAATACCCAATTATATGCCAAGTAAATCCAGTAAATGCATATGAAGCTATAATCTCACAAAGCACAAAAATTCCTGAACAAATTACAGATAATGCAAATTTGCTGTATATTATTTTATGCCAGTATAGTCTAGATATAAAAAATGCGGGAATTAATGAGTAGCATGCCAAATAAATCGGCATAAAAATTACAGAAAGTGGCATAAGCCAAAAATACTGATTTATATCAAATGTTAGAGGCGTATATATCCAATATAAATTTCCAAGATAAACGCAAAAAAAAGCCGCAAATGTTTTTTTATATATTTGCATATTCTTTTTTAGGTCTTCAATAATATACGTAAAAATTACAGCTAAGTTTAGTACAAATAAACAAGCTGTTGCTAAATTTTCTTTAGAAAGAGCAGAAAGAGCAATGAGTAAAATATAGTAACAGTATAAAGCTATACGGCTTCCTTTATTTTGATTAAAACAAGACACGAATCGATTAATACATGATAAAATTTCCATATACTTATGCTGCCTTCTTATGTATCCTAAATCCAGCTAAATAGGCGAGGCGGTTAACCTCACCTTGCTTTTCATGCTTTATTCTTGAAGTTCTTCTAAAAGAATTTCATTTAATAATTTCGGATTCAGTTTACCTCCAGTCTTCTTCATGACTTGTCCAACAAAGAAACCGAATAATTTGTCTTTCCCAGATTTATACTCTAAAACCTTATCTGCATTCGCTTCTAAGATTTCTCTAATTTCTTGAACTATAACGTTAGTATCAGAAACCTGAACTAATCCTTTTTCTTTAACAACTGATTCTGCATCTTTTCCAGATTCCCACATATTTTCGAAAACTTCTTTTGCTATTTTTGAAGAAATTGTTCCATCTACAATAAGCTGAATTAATCCTGCCAAGTATTCTGCAGAAATTTTGCATTCTACTATTCCTAATCCATCTTTATTCAAGTAAGAGAAGCATTCTCCTATAAGCCAGTTGGATATTAATTTTGCCGATTCTTTTGTCCCATCAGAAAAAGATACAGCCGTATCATAATATTCTGCTATTTCGATTTCTGACGATATAAGCTCAGCGTCATACTTAGGTAATCCTAATTTTTCTTGCAATCTTTCTGATTTTGCATCAGGAAGTTCTGGAATTTCTGCTTTTATTCGATCTATTCGCTCTTGCGTCAAAATTAGTGCTGGCAAATCAGGATCTGGGAAGTACCTGTAATCTTGTGCATCTTCTTTCGAACGCATCAAACGTGTCTCGCCTGTAGTACTATCAAATAAGCGAGTTTCTTGTTCAATGACACCTCCATTCTCAAGTATTTTTATTTGACGATTTATTTCAAAATTTATTGCTTGTGCTAAGAACCTAACAGAGTTAACGTTCTTTATTTCAGCTCTTGTCCCGTATGGTGTTCCTGGCCTGTTAATGGAAATATTTACATCAGCTCTCATGCTACCTTCTTCCATGTTTCCATCACATGTTTTCAGATACCTAAAAATCGACCTTAATTTTTTTAAGAACAAAGCAGCTTCTTCCGCAGATCTCATATCTGGATGTGTAACAATTTCCATCAGACCAACTCCTGACCTATTTAAATCAATGAATGATCTTTTAGGATCTTGGTCATGTACACTTTTCCCTGCGTCTTGTTCTATATGAATGCGTTCGATTCTTATATCATGTTTTACGCCATCTTCTGTCTCTACAGTGACTAAACCATCACTTACAATAGGATGTTTAAATTGTGAAATTTGATATCCTTGAGGAAGATCTGGATAAAAGTAATTTTTTCTATCAAAGTGTGAAACTAAATTTATTTTAGCATTTAAACCAAGTCCAGTTTTAATTGCTTGATCTACACAAAACTCATTTAAAACAGGTAGAACGCCAGGTAATGCCATATCGACTAATGATACGTTCTTATTTGGATCTGCACCAAATTTTGCAGAAGCGCTAGAAAATAACTTAGATTCTGAAATAATCTGAGCATGTACCTCAAGCCCAATTACAGCTTCCCACTCGCCAGTAGATGTAACTATATAAGACATTTTTATCCTCTTAATAATGTTAAATACATAAAGGTTTAAAATTAGCTGATTTTTCTATAACATAACCAGCTGAAATTAAATCTTTTTCATGGAACTTCTTTGCTATTAATTGTATCCCTAATGGTAATCCATTTTTATCCAAGCCTGCAGGGATCGAAATTGCTGGCAATCCAGTTATATTTACAGTAACTGTAAAT
>CAYLKK010000072.1:0-4028 GCA_964384495.1 uncultured Alphaproteobacteria bacterium | reverse complement strand
AAATTCTATGTTTTCTGTTTGCAATAATTTTTATGGTACAGCATTTTCGTATTGTTATACTGGTTATGGAATAGCAGGAAAAACTGGGTCTGCTCAAGTGCGAAAAATTAGACATGGAGAACACGGCATTAATCAGCAAAATTTAAAGAGAACCGATAGAGATCATGGTTTGTTTATTGGTTTTGCTCCATATAAAAAACCAAAATATGCTATAGCTGTAATAGTAGAACATGGTGGAGGTGGTACTGTCGCAGCAAAAACAGCAAAGAAAATATTTGATAAATTAATTGCAAATCAAAAAGATAAATAGGTATATCGCAAATCATAAAATATTACTGTTTTCAATATTCTTGTTTTTACAATTTCCTATAATATTTCACTATTATAACGCAAATCATAAAATATTACTGTTTTCAATATTCTTGTTTTTACAATTTCCTATAATATTTCACTATTATAATTTGAAGGAAAAGATGTATAATCTGAAAACGGTGTTTTTGAGAGGAATTATGAAACTTGCAGAGATTAGAAATTCATTTCTTAATTACTTTAACAGAAATGGTCATACTGTAGTTAGTTCGAGTCCATTGATTCCTATAAACGATGACACATTACTTTTCACAAATGCAGGAATGGTTCAATTTAAAGATATCTTTGTAGGTTTAGAAAAAAGAGAGTATTCAAGAGCTACAACATCTCAAAAGTGTGTGAGAGCAGGCGGCAAACATAACGATTTAGATCAGGTCGGATATACTGCAAGACATCATACATTTTTCGAAATGCTGGGAAATTTTTCATTTGGTGATTATTTTAAAGATGATGCTATAAATTTTGCTTGGACTTTTATAACGAAAGAATTGTGCATTTCTCCAGAAAAATTATTAGTTACTGTTTATCATACAGACGAAGAAGCAAAGAATATTTGGCAAAAGGTTGCTGGACCTAATTTAAAGATTATTCCGATACAGACAAAGGACAATTTTTGGTCAATGGGAGATACTGGCCCATGTGGGCCATGCACAGAAATTTTCTATGATCATGGTGAATCAGTTTTTGGAGATGTTCCTGGTAGTTTAAACGAATCTGGAGACAGGTTCACTGAAATCTGGAATCTTGTTTTTATGCAGTTCGAGCAAAAAAATGATGGGAGTCTAGTAGATTTAGAAGCTAAATCAATAGATACAGGTATGGGCCTTGAGAGAATCGCTGCAGTTCTTCAAGGAAAAACAGACAATTATGATATAGATGTATTTTCATCAATAATTGCTGATATTCAGAAGTACAATAACCATGGAATCACTGAAGCGAATAAACCATCTTATAAAGCTATTGCTGATCACTTAAGGTCTGTAAGTTTTCTTATCGCTGACGGCGTATTCCCAAGCAATGAAGGCAGAGGTTATGTTCTAAGAAGAATTTTAAGAAGAGCAATAAATCATGGAAATTCGATCGGGATAAAAGAACCTTTCATTCATAAATTAGTTCCTAATCTTGTAGAATTGATGAAAGATCCTTACCATGAACTTCAAGCAATACAAAACACAATAGAGACAACAATTTTAGCTGAAGAAGAGAGGTTTATAAAAACGCTAGATATTGGACTTGAAATCCTAAATTCTGAAATGAATAAAATATCTCAAGGAGGAGTAATCGATGGCTCTGTAGCTTTTAAGTTATATGATACGTATGGTTTCCCATTCGATTTAACTATTAATATAGCTAAAGAAAATGGTTATTCTGTAGATTCAAAAGGCTTTGATAAAGAAATGCTGCAACAGAAAAATCGAGCGAATTGGAAAAACAATTCATATGACAAATCTAGTGATGCAGTCTTTTTTGAACTAAAAAATAATATAGCGCTTCAAGAGTTCGTAGGATATGATGAGCTCGAATGTACAGGGAAAATTTTAGGTATAGTCGTTGATGAGAATAGTGTAGAAAGAGTAGAAGAAGGAACTGAGGCGTATATAATAACAAGCAAAACGCCGTTTTATGCTGAATGTGGTGGGCAAATAGGTGATACAGGAATCATTAGAAAGCCGCTAGGGAATTTTATAGTTAAGGATACTAAAAAAATTGGTGATTTAATCGTTCATAATGGATATGTTGAAAAAGGCTCATTCTCTGTAAACGAGAATGTTACTTTGTCCGTAGATGTAGAGAAAAGACGGAGAACTGCAGCCCATCACTCTGCTACTCACCTGTTGCATTCTGCACTTAGAGAAATTGTTGGCAAACATGTCGCACAAAAAGGTTCGTTTGTTTGCCCTGATTATTTGCGCTTTGATTTTTGTTCAAATGTACCACTTTCAAATGACCAAATTAGTCAGATAGAAAAGCTTGTAAACAAGTGGACTTTGTCTTGTTGCAAAGTCGAGAAACGAATTATGAATAAAGATGAAGCAGTGAAAGAAGGGGCTATGGCTTTGTTTGGAGAAAAGTATGGGAATGAAGTGAGAGTCGTTTCTGTTCTAAAAGATGAAGCTAAAATTTCTGTATAATTATGTGGAGGGACTCATGTAGAAAATTCAGGAGAAATAGGGTTATTTAAGATACTATCAGAATCTAGTATAGGTGCTGGTTTGCGTAGAATTGAAGCTGTTGCTGGAGAGGCATTTTTAGAGTTCTCATCGAAGAAAGTTGAAATTTTGCATGAGATAGCAGATGAGCTAAAAACTACAGAAAATAAAATTTTAGAAAAGATAGGAAGTATAGTTGATTTGCAAAAAAGCACAGATAAAGAGCTTATATCTGCGAAACTTGATTTAGCAATGATCCAGATGAAAGATTGTATAAACATTTGTGGCGTGAATTTGTATACATGCAAATTGGAAAACACAGCAACAAATGATTTGAAGCAGATTGTTGGGTCTGTATCTCAAAAAATTGGGAATGGAATATTTTTATGCTTTGGATTCAATAACGACAGTTATCAGTTTGTAATAAAAGTAAGTAAGGACTTGCATTCAAAAATTACAGCTAAGGATATTATTGCAATGATGGTATCTAAGTTAGACGCGAAGGGTGGCGGAAAAGCAGATTTTGCTCAAGGTGGAATAAAATCTTTAGATAATTTCGACATGTTGGTAGAAAAAATAGGTGAACACTTAAATTGTTCTACAGTTTTGTGAAAGTGTGATATTTTTTTATTAAAAGATTTATTTTGTTGTGCTTTATTGGTGAAGTCGTGAAAAAAGTTAATTTAATTATCCTTTTTAGATCATTGATGTTTAACATTTCCTTTTTTGCAGTTCTGTTTATAGCTGTTGTATTACTTTATCCTGTGGTTTTTTTGCCAAGGAAGGCTGTAATTAAATACTGGTATTATCTTGCTTATGTTTTAAATTTTATAACAGAACAAATAGCAGGAATAACATGTGAGATAGAAGGGGGAGAAAATGTGAGAGATAAGGAGGTTATTTACGCATCTAGACATGAGTCATTGTGGGAAACGATGTTCTTAGTATATTTCTTTAAACATGGAATGTTCGTTGTAAAAAAAGAGCTAGCAGATATCCCATTTTTTGGTTCTTTCTTAAAAAAAGTTGGAATGCTTGCTGTCGACCGAAAACGTGGAGCAAAATCGCTTTTAAATGTTATTGAAAAATCTCAGAAAATTATATCTGATGGACATCCTATTGTAATTTTTCCAGAAGGAACAAGGTGCAAAACAGATCAACCGGTAGTGATCAAAAAGGGAATAGCTATGATATATGATAAAGTGAAAGTTCCTGTCATTCCTGTAGTATTGAATAGTGGCAAATTTTGGCCTAGAAGAGGATTTATAAAATATCCAGGTAAAATAACATTAAGATTTTTGCCGCAAATAGATCCAGGACTGAAAACATCAGGGTTTTTAACAGAATTAGAGAATGCGTTGAATGATGGGCTTAAAAATTTATAGTAAATATATTCTACCATATCGCAACCAGAATCTAGTTTAACTTTTATGGTTTTTATATTAAAACAATAAGGCAGATTAAAGTAATACTCCGTCCGACTTCTGTTTTTTAATCCTTAACACTTTC
>CAYLKK010000071.1:0-4189 GCA_964384495.1 uncultured Alphaproteobacteria bacterium | reverse complement strand
TTTAGCGAAACTTAGCATTTTCTCATTTTAATTTTCGCTAAGTTTCTCATCATTCAAAAAAATTTGCTAGATACTTCTCTCTTTCGCAAGAGGTTTATTATCTAAATGCATAGCTACTCCATCTAAGTACTTCTCAATGCCTTATACCATAAACATATACTTATGTGAAAACTCTCGATTTAATTCGCAATCACTCTCAATGATATGTCTATAGAATGTGCGGTATTAATGATTTGTTGAGTGTTTGGTTGTTGTGTTTTAAAATAGGCATACTGGTTAGTATTTGTAAAGATCTCTAATTATTTGAATGTTTATTATCTAATATGTTATAATTAATCACTAAGTTGGTGCTTGAATATGATAGATCCGTTACATCAGTTTGAAATTAGACCGATAATACAATTTGTTGCGAATGGGATTGATCTGTCGTTTTCTAACTCTGCATTTTCAATGTTATTGGCATTAGTTTGTATAACAGCATTTTTTTATTTTGGTCTTAGAAATAAAAAGAATGTTCCTGGCCGCTTCCAGTCTTTAGTCGAAATTTCGTATAATTTGGTTGCAAATATGGTCAAGGAAAATGTAGGTTCTTCTGGTATGAAGTATTTTCCTTTTGTTCTTTGTATTTTTTTCTTTGTCCTTTTTGGTAATCTAATAGGTATGGTCCCATACATGTTTACGTTCACAAGTCATATTGTTGTTACGTTTGCTCTTGCTATGATTGTATTTGTGTTTGTGACGTTGCTTGGTTTTTGTATACATGGAGTGAAATTTTTTAGTTATTTTGTTCCTAAAGGAGTGCCATTTATACTAAAGCCTATATTAGTCCCAATAGAAATTTTGTCTTACTTTTCTAGACCTGTTAGTTTGTCTATAAGGCTTTTTGCAAACATGATGGCTGGTCATACGATTTTGAAGGTTTTCGCAGCTTTCTCTGTTATGTTGGGAGTTTGTGGCGTTGTTCCTGCTGCGGTTAATGTTGCGCTTACTGGGTTTGAAATTTTAGTCGCTTGCTTGCAAGCGTACGTTTTTGCTATACTTACTTGCTTGTATTTGCATGATGCAATACATTTACATTGATTTGTCGTATCTTAGGAGTGAATTATCATGGATGCAGAAGCCGCTCGTATGATTGGTGCTGGACTTGCTGTTTTCGCATTGTTCGGCGTTGGATTAGGATTAGGGAATATTTTCTCGACTTGGATAAGTTCTATTGCAAGGAACCCTGAAGCAAAAGAACATTTGTCTTTGGTGGGTTTTTTGGGATTTGCTTTAACAGAAGCTGTCGCTTTGTTCGCTTTATTGATCGCATTTTTGATTCTTTATAAGTAGGTTTTTATGCCGCAACTAGATAGTTCAACATTTGCTTCTCAGCTTTTTTGGTTGTTCATATCATTTTTCTCCTTATTCGCGATAGCTAAATTTTACATAGTACCAAAAGTCGATGGGATGTTTCTGTCTCGTGAGCATTATGTTAGTTTTATTTTAGATCAGGCGAAGGAATTTGCAAAAGAAGCTGAAAAGATTGATAGTGAAGTTGCGGCAGAACTTGAAAGCGCGAGAATGACCATAGAATCTGAAGAACGTAATGCTATTGCTAACATTAGAGCAAGTCTTGAGATTAATATGCAAGCTATACACAATGAAAATTTGCAGAAGAGTGCTAAAGCTATTGAGGAAGTTAATAGGTATGTTGAAACTATATCTAATGACATTTTATCAGAGATGCCAAAGCTTGTAGATGCTGCTTATTATAAGTTGTATTACAATAAGAGTGAGAGTTAGCTATGTTTTCTGCTGAGTTATGGGTGCTTATAGCTTTTCTTTGCTTTTGTATTTTCTTCGGGAAAAAGTTGTATTTTGCTATTGCTAAAATGTGTGATGAATATTCTAGTGAGATCAAGTCTAGAATTTCTGAAGCAGAAAAATTAAAGGAAAACGCGTCAGAGATGCTGAGTGCAGCTTATTCACGTAAAGCAGAAATAGAAAATGAAATAAATATGATGCGTGCGAAATCATCTGAGTCAGTCGCCGCATTTAAAGAAGAGAGCGAAAAACATGCATGCTTTTTAAAAGATCGTCTTGAGAAAGAGTTCGATGCGACTATTAAAGCTACATTGAATAGTCGTTATGAATGTATAGTAAAAGATCTTTCGGCGCGTTTTAGTGCTGAATTAGAGGCTTTAATAGATCAGAAAAAGCCAAATATATCGATAGATGTTGACGCTTTGAAAAAATTGAAAAATAATAAGTAGATATTTAGTAGCGATTCTTATACAATTTAATAGTTTTCATAAATGGAGCTATTTTGTATGGCTGTGTCTAAGATTTCTGGGTTTCCTGAGTATTTGCCGTGTTGGCAGATTGCTTTTGATATTGTTTTAAATAGAATTAGAGAAAAATTTGAGCTATTTGGGTTTTCTCCTTTAGATACTCCTGCTGTAGAACGTGTTTCTACGCTTTTAGCTAAAGGGAATGATAGTGAAATATACGGTATATATCGTTTGGCTGATGCAAATGGGAAAAAAGATTTAGCACTTAGATTCGATTTAACTGTTCCTTTGGCTAGGTATGTAGCTCAGCATGAAGGCGAATTGGTATTTCCATATAAGCGTTATCATATAGCTCCTGTTTGGAGAGGAGAACGCGCTCAAGCCGGTAGGTATAGGCAGTTCTATCAATGTGATATAGACATAGTTGATAATGCTCAATTATCTTTAAATAACGATGCAGAAATTGTTTCTGTAGTGTATGAAATATTCAAGTCTTTCGAATTGGATTTTGAGATTAAGATAAATAACAAAAAAATTCTTGATGGATTCATTAGTTATATTATTGGAGACACAAATAAAGTATCAGACATTTTGAGAGTGATAGATAAAAAGGAGAAGGTCCAAGAGGATAAATTTGTTGAAATGTTATCCGATCTAGGATTATGTTCTTCTCCAATAAAACAAATAATATCATTTTTGGAGTATTCAGGGTCAAATTTAGATCTTATAGAACAATTAAAAAGCTTAAGTTATAACGATACTTTTAGTAAAGGTGTTTCAGATCTTGAAGAATTATACATTCGCTTAGAATCATTTGGAGTTGATTATTCTAATGTAAAATTGGATACTAGTTTGGCTCGTGGGTTAACATATTATACAGGTAGTATATTCGAAGTAAAATTAAGTAATAATGAATTTACTAGTAGTGTCGCTGGTGGTGGACGATATGATAATTTAACTGAATATTTCTCTAATAAAAAATTTCCTGGTGTTGGTGTAAGTTTCGGGGTTTCTCGATTGATAAATATTTTAGTTGAAAAAAACATTGTAAATGTAGCTAAGATGACTCCTGCAGATATCTTAGTTACTGTGCAAGATAGAGAGTCTATTGATAAATATATAGAAGTAGCATCATACCTTAGAAAAAATGGCATAAAAACAGAGCTGTTTTTACAAGATAAAAAGTTAGGACAACAGATGAGTTATGCTGCTAAAAAGGGATTTAAATTTGTCGTAGTAGCAAATGCAGACGAGCTTAATAATTGTTTAGTAAATTTGCGAAATATGCAGACAGGTGAACAGAAAGTGATTTCTATCAATGATATAGTTGCGAAAATTCAATGAAATTAGAAAATATAGAAAATATCCTTGGGTATCGTTTTGAAGATAAAAATATTCTCTTAAGAGCGATTTCTCATACAAGTAAACTACAAAAAAGGAGGGCTAGGGTTAATTTCGAAAAAATGGAATTTTTAGGCGATCGTGTTTTAGGTTTGTGCGTGGCTACTTTAATGTATCAAAAATTGAAGAAAGAAGATGAGGCGGATTTTGCTAGAAGGTTGGCGAATATAACATCTACTGAATCTTTAATCGATACTGCGAATGAATATGGTCTTATCGAAAATTTTGATTTTAAGGCGCCTGAGGATAATTTTACAAAAAAGCATAACGCTGCGATTGCTGATATGATGGAGGCAGTTTTTGCCGCCGTGTATTTAGATGGAGGTTTATGTTGTGCGATGAACGTTGTATCAAAACTTTTTTCACGCAAATTATCTCAAGCATACGTGAAGGAAAAAGATAAAAAGAGCGAGCTCCAAGAATATGTTCAAAAAGAACTCAAATCTAGCCCTATTTATACAGTTAAAGATATATCAGGTCCAGCACATAAACCACATTTTGTCGTATATGTTAGC
>CAYLKK010000070.1:0-4265 GCA_964384495.1 uncultured Alphaproteobacteria bacterium | reverse complement strand
TGATTTTTCTAGTTTGTATTTTCTTTGAAATTTTATATAGCTGTCCATCTTTTGTCAAATTTCCGCCATTTGGTTAAAAATAAGGTTGACCGATGAGGCTTACGCTCTTATAATATAATTGTAAATATTTGGTTAACTTTATCTTGCAAGGAGGATTTGTTGGATTCCAGGAAATTTTTGGTTCACAGTGCTTTGGTATCGATGTTTTTCAATACTTTTGCGCCGACTTTTGCGGCTGTGATCGATGTAAATATTTTTCAAAATGAGCATGGATTTCATTCGGCTTCTTACAAATATGGAAGTATGAGTTATGTTGAAAACAAAGAATTTGCTCGAATTACAGAAAAAGATCATGATATTTTGAAACTTCCTACTTTTAATAAGCCTTGGGATGCGTTTAAGAATTTCGAAAAACTTTCCATTACAGGTCTTGGGACAGCGTACGTTTACGGCAATAATCTTGCTTATTTTAAAAAACTTGGAAATATCGATGATGAAATTAAATTGAATCTAAATGGCTTGAACCTGGTTTTAGGGCATAATGAAAATGTGAAAAATCTGGAAATTTCAGGAGCAAAAGAAGTCGCTGTTCATGGTAAAATTGATGCAGAAAAAATTAAAATCAATAGTGAGAAGCAAGAAAAAACTAAAATTTCTATGTCGCAAAAAGGTTCTTTTCGAACTGACTTTCTCGAGACTTGCGGATTTGTCGATATATTTATTTCTGAAAAAAGTTCTATAAAAACAGCTCAAATACAAGGTAAATTGCATGCAAATAGTTTAAATGTCGAAGCTTTGTTATTGGCTAACGGAGACTCGAGTTTCAAGGGATCCTGGTTTGAGTCTGACGAAAAATTGAGAGCTAAAAAAATTGAAAATAAGTCAGAGAAAGCAGTTATAGAAGTTCAAGTCGCAGATGTAGATTCCCTTTCAAATTTCGGTGATTTACAAATAATTGCACGAGAAAAGAGTGATATATTTAAGATAAATAACGACAAAATACTTAAAATAAATGCGCAAATTACAAGCAATATAACTGAAAATAACGGCGAAATTGTTATAAAAAAACAAGATGAAAAAGAGACATATTTTAATCAAACTGCAAATGATTTATTTAGAGAAGAACTAGAAGCTAAAAGAAAAAAATATAAGTCAGGTCATTTCGTTCATGAAAATGGAAAAACATCTGATGGGAAATCCAGCAGGAAAAGTTTAAATGCTATACAGAATATTTTGAGTTTTGTTGCTGAAGATGAGGCCCAAGCTATTGCTAAATTCAATGAAATTTTAGATAAAATAAGTAAAGATGAATTTAAATTAAAAATAGAAAAAGCGAATAGTTTGTTACTTTATGATGTGCTTTTGCAGATGCAAGAAGCGCTGAAAAATGACGAAGAAATTGATATTGCAGAATTTATAGAAAAAGCTGGAGAAAGAGATTGGATTAAAAGATTTGGGCATGAGAAAGAGATCAAGAATGAAGTAAGAAAGATTTGCAATTTATTTGATTTTGTTTCAATTGTTCGAAAATGTTATGAGAAAAACCGTTTAAATTCTTCTAAAAAATTAAGTGTATGTGATGAAATTAGGAATATTTGGAATGATGGGAAAACCAAAAATCCTGCTAAGTTTGCAGAAAATAGAAAGTTGGAAAATGGTACTACATTAAAAGAATCTTATGATATTTTCTTAAATATAGTGAAAAATGTTTGTGATAATCCAACGAAATTTAGAGAAAAATTAGACGAGGTTATCAAAACAGTCGATGGGAAATTTGTACCTGAAAAAGTCAATAGTCTTTTGCTTTGTGAAGCACTTTTGTCGTTTTTGAATGATCCAAAAGAAGGTGGATTAGAACAGGCTGTACGCTCTGCGGCTCAGATGGATTGTGTAAAGAATCGACCAGATATGAGCGAAATAATTGAAGGAGTATTAAACTGGATTAATAGTTTATATTTAGAAAATGTTTTATTAAATTTACTTAGAAACTCCGAAAAAAGTTCTGATAATTCTCCATATTTATCTACTGGAACTTATGTCGGCACGAAAGATAGCCGCGTTGATTATCAGAATATTTATGGTCAAGAAAAGGCTTTTTCATATGGCTCAATTAAGAATGAAGGCGTATTAGTTTGCAACCATGAGGATATATCGAACAAAGATTCTAACGCTGGAAAAATTGCAGTTTCGCGCAACTATAATTATACATATAAAAATGCAAAGCAGTTTGCAGAAGATATATCTAATCTACTTGAGGTTGATGGGTATAAGCCGGTTTTGTACATAGATGCTTGTTGCAAGACGTTCGAAGTGCCAGAAAATTTTACGACACATTTACCGATAAATTTAAGAAATTGCAATTCTATTAAGGTCGGAAGAAATAGCACTATAATATTCGATGACATAAATAATCATTCGCTAAATCAACTTGAATTTGAAAATTATGGTAACGTAGATTTTGGGAAAAAAGTCCGAGATTGTGCATTTTCTAAGTTTATAAATTATGGGATAGTAGATCTTCAAGTAAACGGCAAAGTCAGAGCTAAACAATTTCTGAATAAAGGGAACTTAAAACTTACAGACGTCGGAGCCGCTGGTAATCAGATAAAAATAAAATCAGAGGCGTTAGAAAACTCAGGAAAATTCACCACATTAAATCCTATCAAATTAAAAGGAAAAACATTTAAAAATGTAGGAGAATTTTTTGTAAATGCATCTGTAGTTGGTGATAAGTACGAATTAGTTGGTGAAAAAGCAGAAGATAGTTTAAGCAAATTTACGCTAAACACGTATGAGAATTTTGGAAAATTTTATGCTAATTCGAATTATCAATACACAATCAACGGTTTATTTTACAACGAAGGATACCAAAGATATTTAGGTAAACTAACGATAAATGCAGATGAGTTTTATAATAAATTAGATAAAATAGAAGCAGATAAAGACATAAAAATTACAACTAAAACGAGATTTAAAAACGGCTCGAAAGATGGAGATAAAACTGAAGAAAAAATCGTGGAAATAACTAGATACGAAGAGTTCGCTCCTTTCCCAAATCCAGTGATGAGAGCGTATAATATAGGTGCTGATGGCTTATCAGGCGGCTCACCTCTTCCTCATGATGAGCTTAATGATCCAGTTATTCAAGATCGGATTAGATTGTATAAAAGTTTGCGAGGTTTGCTAAGTTATAAAGAAACTAAAAAATTCGATACAGCCAAAAAACATGCTAATTCTGGGGGCATCATTTCACAAAATGGAACATTGTCTATAACGACTCAAGAGAGCGACATAAACAACAGATTCGGGAAAATGTACTCTAAATTTGAGATGAATTTAAATGCAAATAACAGAAATGTTCTAAATGAATACGGGATAATTACCTCTAAAGATAAAATTAAATTTAATGGAAATATTCTTAGAAATCACGAGATTTGTTTGTCTATTAAATCCAAGGACAAAACAATACATAAAGGACAAATGATTCGATGCAGATGGAGGAATGGATACCTTTATTGTTGTTTTGGTTTTGCAGATAAAGTTGAGAAATTTGGTGTGAATGGCCTGATAATGAGCATGAATGAAGGCGGCACTGGTGATATTGATTTGAATTTTAATGAAATTTTAGCTGGAAAAATTGTGTCGCAAGGCAAGGTCGAATATCCGAAAAAAGCCAAAATCGAAACAATCACAGGTGGTGGAATTTTTGCAAAAGATTTGGATTTAACTGCCGAAACACTCGACCTAAAAAATCTGTTTTTAGTGGGACAAAAAATTACAATCGATATGCGCCACGGTCATTTTGATTTTACTTCCAAGAAGAAAATTGGAGGAGAAAAGATCAATTTGCGCGAGTATGCTAACGACGTTCTTTTCTATGAAGATACAGATAACGATCACGCGCAATGCCTTCAGTTCGAGCTACCTAAAGAGAAAGAAAAGCTAGCTTTAATAAAGCAAGATGAACGCAATCAGATAGCGACGATAAACGAAATTTTTCCAAAGTTTACTGTAAATTATAAAGCAATGTTTGATGGAATTATTTCAAATATGCCTCAAATTTATACAGCTTTCTCTTATGCGAAGCCAGATGATGACATAATCCTATGGTTGTTGAAGAACGGTTTAAAATATAATGAAGAATTTTTTACTCAACCTGAGCGTTCAGAGAATTTGTCATTAATTAATCCAAAAAGTTTGCAAAATCCGATGATAGTACCGGTGTATAACGAAGAGACAAAACGCCTTGATCCAGTGCTGTACGT
>CAYLKK010000069.1:0-4385 GCA_964384495.1 uncultured Alphaproteobacteria bacterium | reverse complement strand
TGGGTATCCTTATGCCAAAGTGATAGGATCAGATGTTTATGCCAATAGGGAACAAAAAAACGTTAGGGTTGTGATTAACGTAAAACGTGGAGATAAGTTTTATATTGGAGAAACTAGAATATTAGCTCCTAACAATATAAGTAGAAATTTTATAAAAAATAGAATATTCTGGAATAAAAATGGTATGTATAAAGAGAATAATATTCAAATGACTTCTCATATGCTAATGGTTTCACAAATGTTTTCTGATATTGATATTTTATTAGACAAAGAAAACGCAATAAAAATAGATGGAGGAAATGGATATATCGCTCCAATTGATTTAAAATTAAAAGAAGAAAAACCTAGAGCTATCGAATTTAACCTTACTTATTCTACCTCTAAAAGGAACGGCTTTTATAAGCATTACAAAGGGAAGGGAAAATTGAAATCATTGACTGGAAAATTTAAATGGTCTCATTATAATGTTTTTTTAACTAGTAGTAAATTTTCTCTTGGGATGTCTGGCACCCCACACAATGTATTTAAAAAAAATGAAGCGAATGATTATGAAATGTTTGCAGAGTTAGATGTACCTGATACATTCATTCCATGTGATAATATAGTTTATTCTGCTAAAAATATTCAGGTTTACAAAAATGCCTATTATAAAAAATCTCAAGTTTTTTCTGCCGTTTGGACTTCTCCACCAACTATTCAAGATTTTAAATTGCAAGCTGGATTCTTTGTGGACGCTAATAATACAACTAGTCCAGTGACTAGAGAAAACAAACCTATTGAGGTTATTGATAAGTACAATTCGATATGTATGCCGATTTCTTTTTCCATAGACAAAAGAGATAGCACGCTTAATCCTACTAAAAATGGAGAATTTTCCACAACTATTATTCCTATGATTTTTTCGTCAGGGCTAACAAACAATGCGACTTTATGTAAAATGAGTGGATCAATCAACTTTGATATTAGTAAACGGAAAAAAACGATTATTTCTCTAAAATGCGTTGGAGCCCAAATGTTAGGTAAAAAATTGGATAAAATTCCAGTTGATAAAAAATTATACGCAGGTGGAATATCATCTGTACGTGGGTATGCTGATCAAATGGCTGCAAATTTATATGACAAAACTAGATATCCAATTGGAGGTGGTGCGTTGCTTGAATTTTCTAGTGAAATTAGGCAGAATATCAAAAATGATACTAGTGTGGTTTTGTTTTTAGATACAGCAAAAGTTTCAAAGAATAGTGTGCTGGCTAAAGATAATTGGTATACAGGGGTTGGTATAGGATTGAGGTATAATACGATAGTCGGGCCTATTAGATTTGATATTGCTACGCCATTAAAAAAAAGGCGCTCTGTAGATAGGAAGTATCAGATATATATTAGTTTAGGACAAGCATTTTAGTAGTTGCGAGAATAAAAATGAAGTCGTTACGTTCAATTGCAAATTTTGTATTGAAAATTGTTTTAATATTAATAACGACAATTACCATTTTATATACAGCTATTTGGTTTGACTTTTCTAGGGCTTGGTTATGTGATTGGACAGCAAGCACGATCACAATTATTACTAGGCAGAAAACAGAAATAAAAAATGTAAGCGTACGTGGCTATATAATTCCTCATTTTCATATAGAAAAAATCACAATAGGGAACTTGTTTCTCGTGAAAGATGTCGATGTAATCATACGTTCTTCCGGTCTAGATGTTTGTACTGGGTATTTTGAGCTTAACATAGATAACCAAAAGAAAGAGACTGTATCTACTGAAATAAAAGATAAAAACATTCATGAGTTAATAGAGAAAATTCTAACTTATTCAAAAGTTTTCAAGCTCGCATTTTATAAAATTATATCTACGTCGGTAAAGGGTGGTTGCAGCGGAGATATTGCTGGCAAAATATTTCTCAATGGAAACTGTATAACAGTATCAAGTTATAGTTGTGATACAACAGATGGTGTTAGTTTCTCTTTATATGCCGCATCAAAAGATAATTCTAGTTTTTATATATGGCGTTGGGCTAGCGATAAATACACAGATATAAAATGCAATAGTTTTTTTGGTAACACGTTTTCTGCTAGAATAAATGATATAGATGATAGAACATACTTTATTGATTTAAAAGTTAAAAAAATTCTTGATACAAGCTTTAATACAAGGCTTACTATGAAGGTAGCATTCGATAGCAAGTACATAGCGGTTTCTGATTGTAATGTAGAATCGCATATTCTTGGAGGATCTATAACTTCAACTGGTAAAGACATAAAAATAGATAGAAATAAACTAGTTGGAAATTTTGTTTTTAAATCACCTAATTTATCAGCGCTACTCACTAAATATTTATCTGTGGGGAATAGATGCTTAGATGCAATTGAGTTTGTTGTATCAGGCGAAGCAAATTTTTTTGATGACAATAATTGTAAATTCAGTCTAAATAATGGAAAAGCAAATATACTAAGCGGAACAATCGAGTTTTGTAGGTTATTTAATATAAATAGCAACGATATACTGATATCTATAGATAAAATTCATGAAGGAATAAAAATCGCAGATATGAAAACAAAAAAAATTGATCAAATATCTGTTCGATTTAGAAAGTCATTTAAAGAAGTTGAAAGTCACTTAAAAATTGGTAAGACAATAATTAATACTGAGTCGGAAATTCAAGATGGAAATTTTAAGTTGAAGCGATTCGAAGTCAATGGCCCTCGTTTAGAATGTAAAACTGATAAAAAAAAAACATCAAAATAAATGATATCTCATTTCTAGGCGATATTTTCGAAGGTTTTAGTGATAAGAAAATATCTGGGGATGTTACTATCTGTTTTGAACAGAATGCAAAGAATTTTAATTTAGATATATATTCGCAAAACGGCATAAAGTATAAAGACATATTAATTGGGAATGTCAATCTAGAAATGCAATTTTTAAATTCTGATTTTTTAAATTCTGATATGTCAGTAAATGTTGATAAGATTCAATTCCAAAATATGGTGTTAGAAAATGTTAATTTAAACAAAAATAGATCATCGATTCAGATTAATGCTTTTGCTAAAAATAAGACGTTAAAACTTGGAATTAGTGGGAATTTATTATCGAATGATGATTGTTGTATATATGCGATCAATTCCTTTTTATTTAAACAAAAAGATAAAGCAAAATCTGTCGTATCAAAAATGGCTGAATTACGTCTTTGGAAAAAAGATAATGCTATTTCTGTTGATATAGATAATTTAAAAATAGGGCAAGGGGTTTTAAATTTACATGCTTTGCATAAAGCTAACGATCTGACATTTAATATAAAATTTGCAAAAATCAATTTGTACAATCTTTTAGAAATTAAGAAAATCTTTAAATACAATATATCAAAGAAAATATATGGTTTTGGCCAATGTGATTTACATACTAAAAATGGTATTTTGCTTGGAAATTTAATATTAGATTTGCATGCAAATGATAAGAAAGTATCACAAATAAAATCACGTTTTGATGAAAACTTTTTCGAGTGTAAAATTAAACATGAAGGTGGAGTTGATAATTTTTTCGCAGATATGAAATTGCCATTTTACTATTCTATTTCAGATTTAAAGTTTCATGATTCTAATGAGCAAAAGGTTTCTGCTAATGCGTCGATAAAAGGTGCATTAGAAAAAATATTGTTATTCGATGACAATATGACTGTGAAAGGGAATTGTGTAGGTAACATGATAATCTCTGGAAATAAAGATAACCCGAAAGTCAATACTAATATAAAAATTTCTCAAGGTTTATTTGAAAAAGATGGTGTGTTATTTCCAAATATAAGTATAGATTTGTTTTCTGATGATTTAAACAAAATAAAGATTAGGAAGGCAATCGCTATTGATAGCCGAGGGAATAAATTTACTATATGTGGAGGTGGGAGGTTGGTAGTTGATAGTGGATTTCCAAATATAGATTGTGATATGTCTATCGAGTGTAAGAATTTTAAAATAATAGATTCTGTAGGATTAGGGGTTTCGATAACTGGGCGAGCTATCGGAAGTGGGCGAATAAATAAATTAAATATAAAAGGTAATGTTGATGCAAATATAAGCTATAATATTGATGAAGCTTCTAGTCAATATAATTCCCAAGATTTTGTGAAGTTTCATGAGATTGAAAATGTGGCGAAAGATAATAAGATTGCAGAAACTGTTGCTAGTCTATCTCCATTTGTATTTGACATAGATTTAAATTGTAAAAAACTAAGAGTTTTCGGAAGTACAATTGAGGGCGTGTTTTCTGGAAAAATAAAATTTTTAACTTTTAAAGGATTATTGGCGTTAGATGGCATGTTATCTCTTAAAAGAGGTTACATAAATATCGCTGCAAAAAACATAAATATAAAAAGAGGGGAATTAATATTT
>CAYLKK010000068.1:0-4432 GCA_964384495.1 uncultured Alphaproteobacteria bacterium | reverse complement strand
ATAAGGCAGAGGGGGCTGGTAACAGTAAGAAAGAGGCAGAACAGGAAGCTGCTAAAAATATGTTGATTTTGTTGAAAAAGATTTAATTATGAAAAAAATAAATATAGTTACAATTATTGGAGAGACTAATGCTGGTAAATCTACATTAGTTAACGCTCTTGTAGGACAAAAAGTTTCTATAGTATCAAGAAAGGTTCAAACAACTATTTTTAATATTATGGGTATTATCACAGAAGGAGATACTCAAGTGGCTATAATTGATACACCTGGATTTTATCGATCTAAATCTGCAAATAACTATGAAAAAGTTGCTTGGGGTGCATTTAGAAAAACAGAGCTAATATTATTTGTTATTGACTGTTCTAAGAAGAATCTTGAAAAATCTAAAAAATTAATACAGAAGATAGATGAAAATAAACATGTTGTTTTAGTAATTAACAAAGTTGATTTGGTGCGTAAGCCTGATTTGTTAAAGTTAATAGGTGAATTTTCTAGTTTGAGAAATTTCGAGCAGGTGTTTCTTGTCTCAAGTGTAGAAAATTTAAGTGGTGTAGGCGATTTAAGAAAATATTTGCTTGATAATGCTGGACCAGGTGAATGGCTATTTGCTGAAGATTATACAACAGATCAATCTATGGAAGTTTATGCAGCAGAAATTACTCGTGAACATATTTATGATTTACTGCATAAGGAAATTCCATATTCTTGTAGAGTGAAGACTATTTCTATTGAACCTAGAGAAGATGGGGTAGGGTGGAAAATTATGCAGGATATTATAATTAGTAAGGAGTCGCATAAATCTATAATTTTAGGGAAAAGTGGAAGTAAAATAAAAGCGATAGGCGAAAGTGCAAGAAAAGAGTTACAGAGCTTGATGGAATGTCCAATCCAGCTTTTTCTTACAGTTAAAGTAGAGAAGAAATTTTGATAGTTTTAGGGATAGAAACAAGCTGTGATGATACATCTGTCGCTTTAGTAACAGATAAAGGGGATATTTTAGCTAACGAGGTTTCATCTCAGGTTGATGTACATTCATCATTCGGTGGTGTCGTGCCAGAATTAGCTGCTAGGGCACATTTAGAAAACATTGATGTAACTTACCGTATGGCGATGCAAAAGTCTGGAGCCTCTATAGATGACATATCTGCAATTGCTGCTACATGCGGTCCTGGATTAATAGGTGGTGTCATAGTGGGAGCAACTTTTGGAAAAACAATTTCTGCTTTTTCTGGAAAACCATTTTATGCTGTGAATCATTTAGAAGGGCATGCTCTATCTGCAAGATTGGGAAATGAAAAAATAGAATTTCCATATTTACTTTTGTTGGTTTCTGGTGGCCATTGTTTAATCTGTATTGTAAAAGGTCCTAGATCTTTTGAAGTTTTAGGGCAGACATTAGATGATTCTGTCGGCGAGGTATTTGATAAAGTCGCAAAGATGCTAGGATTAGGGTATCCTGGTGGGCCTGCTATTCAGGAGTATGCACAAGACGGAGATCAATTTAGATTCGACCTACCAAAACCTTTGTATAAAAAGCAAGGGTGTAATATGTCATTTTCTGGCTTAAAAACCGCTGTTAGATTAATTGTAGAAAAACATGAGAATTTTAATATTAATGACCTATGTGCTTCATTTCAGCGTGTTGTGAGCGAACTTTTATGTCAGAAGTGTGAGTTTGCACTTGAGTATTGTAATAATAATGATATAAACATTTCTAGTCTTGTTGTTGGTGGAGGAGTAGCTGCAAATACAGAAATTCGGGCTGGATTGTCTATTTTGGCTAAAAAATACAGAAAAGAGTTTTTTGCTCCTAGTTTGAAATTGTGTACAGATAATGCTGCGATGATAGCTTGGTCTGCGATTGAGCGAATTAAAAATGGAGATACAGGCAATCCAATTTCTTTTCGCCCAAAACCTCGGTGGATGTTGGGAGAGTAACGGCTACTTCTCTGACACTTCGGTTAATTCATATGATTGCTATTCATTATCTGGAATTTCTGCATTTTCTTCTTTCGGGTGGATTTTTTCGAAGAAACTATCGAGTATTTTCTCTTCCTTGCTTGTAATAGCTTCTTTAATCTGTTTTTCTTTGGTTTTTCCTACGTTATCTATACCGAGCGCATTTTTGATTTCAGTATCGATATCATTATTGTCACATTGTTCATATTTATATGCATCATTTAGCATTTTTATGCCACTACGTTTTTTAAGCTTGTCGACTAGCCAATCTTGCTTTTCTTTAAGTCTCATTTGTTTAAATGTCTCTCTTACCAGAGTTTTGGAAAGATTTTCAATTTGTTTTATATCGATGCTATTAACTTGTTTTTCTATGTCTTGTTTTTTGGCAGTCATGATATCAAGATCAGTACTTAATACTAAATAGTCTTTGATAGCACCGTTTATTTGTAAAATAAGTTCATCTTTTTCTTTGCCGCTTATAAGTGAATACATTCCTACTAACATGTTTATAGTAGTTTTAGAGCTTAGCATGTCTACTAATTCACTTCGTTTTTTTCCTATTGGAAGTATATAAAATTCGAAAGCTTTGTTGTATAGCTTTCTCTTAGCAGAACTCTCAACATTCTCTCCAATCTCTTCCGCCTTCTTTTTCGCTTTGCCTTTTACATTTTCTCCAAATTCTTTAGCTCTTTCTTTCTTCTGTCCGTACCATTGCTTCGCTTTAGTTCTTGTTTCTCCGTTTTTTGCTTCGTTGTAATCGATACAACATGCAATACATAATGTAGCTATGATGAATTTAAACATACACTTCTCCATGAATATTAAAGTGATTGTATAAACCTTCAATGAAAAAATAATTAATAGTATCTTGTTTTGTAAAAGCAAATATTATACGTAGTTTAATGAAACAATTCTTACTAAAAACCGAATTTTAATGAAATATTGAAAATAATAGTCAGCAGATAAAAACATATTTAAAAACAATACTTAAACTTACTTTTATAACTTAACTTTCATCTAATACTCTTTATGTAAATAATAGAGAAAACATATTTTTCTCTGAATCCGTAAACAAAAAAACTGCAGACATAAACTATCTGCAGCCAATAATATATTAATCTATCGGAAGCAAGCATATAACAAGCTTCTATTTTGTTTGCGTTATAGCCAAGAATTGTTTATTCAAACCTTTTACAGATGTAAACCAAACTAAGCTAATAACAATAAATATCACCGTAATTGCTACAGATAAGTCAACTAATTGTGCTCCAGTCGCAGTTAACAAAAGCCAATTTATAGCAGCACCACCAGATTTTCCTAACCTTCCACCGACGACGTCTACAGCAGCTTTACCTTTTGATTTCAATTCATCATCTAAAGGAATATATGTCATTTCTTTTGTAGGATCAAAAAGCGAATACTTCGTTCCCTTTGCTAATACATTTTGGGCTAAGCCAACCCATGACGTTACTACAACAGATGCAATTCCAAGAGGCATAATATATTCATTCAATGCATCTCTAAAGATTATAAAACCGAAGAAAATTAATCCTGTAACAAATATCATTACTGGAGTTATTATCGCTCCAGTAAACCATGAGCATTTTCTTAAGATATTTGCACCAACTAACATACATATAATAGTGAATATTCCTGTATATATCTGTAATCCGCCCATGAAGTTAGCAAACCCATCTTTCGAACCGCCAAACATCATTTTAACTTGATCTTTCCACATTACTTCTACCAAGTTTATGCTTATACCATAGCATATAACTAATAGAGCGATAAAACCAAGGTACTTCGACTTGAATATATATTTCAAACTATCTGATATACTTAATTTCTCTTTTTTCTTCTTAGGCTTAACATCATCCTTATTGAAGAATCTTGGATCAGTCAAAACTTTGTTGTTCAACCACCAGTAAATTGCCATTATAACAATCCCTGTTGTTACAACAGTTGAAACAATCCATGGTAGCGCATCCCAACCACCACCTGTAGAGTCATTTGCAGATTTTGCACTCTTTAAAACTAGACCAGAAACGATCAGTGCGCCATTCGCGACAAAGCCAAACATAGAGTAAAATCTTTTAGATTCCTTCACTGATGTTACATCGTTTGCGAATTTCCAAAACATCAAGCTAATCATAGCACTTCCCCATAACTCAGACATTATATAGAAAGATGAATAGATCCAAGAACCTATAGCATTTAATATTATCTGTAATCCGGAATAGCTACATGTAAAATGTGTATGAAAACTTTCTGGGTTAGAAAATTTAAAAATTAATCCTACTGCCGCGAAGTAAGTTACAAAGATTGTAACAATTGTATAAAACACACCATCCCTAGAAAGCAAGTTGGATAATTTCGAATACAAAACCATAAACAACACAGCACTAGGCAAAACAAACCAAAGTTTTAACGTTGGAATCATCTCTGTGCCTAAGTTATTTACTACCAATGCATC
>CAYLKK010000067.1:0-4476 GCA_964384495.1 uncultured Alphaproteobacteria bacterium | reverse complement strand
TGAAATTCTGAATAATTTAGGGTATTCAGTTAGAGGAAGTGACATAAAACGTTCAGCAATCACAAGTCGCCTAGAAAAGCTTGGTGTTAATGTATTTTATGGGCACTCTACTGAAAATGTGCTTGACGCTTCTGTAGTTGTTGTGTCCTCCTCTATAAAAAAAGACAACTGCGAATTAGTCGAAGCGAGAAAACAGAAAATTCCAGTGATAAAAAGGGCAGAAATGTTAGGAGAATTGATGCGTCTTAAGAAGTCAATAGCAGTATCAGGGACGCATGGTAAAACTACAACAACCTCTCTCGTAGCGCATTTACTTGATTGCGCAGAGATGCCTCCTACTGTTATTAATGGTGGTGTTATAAACTCTTATGGCAGTAATGCTAGATTAGGCTGTGGGGAATGGGTTGTCGCTGAAGCAGACGAGTCAGATGGTTCATTTAATAAACTGCCCCCAACAATTGCAATAGTAACAAATATTGATGCAGACCATATGGAGAACTTCAGAGACTTGGACCACTTAAAAACGTGTTTCTTGCAATTCGTCGAAAAGATTCCATTCTATGGCGTTGGGATTTTATGTGTAGATAATGAGAATGTACGAGATATTGCTTCTAAGATTGTAGACAAAAGAATACTAACTTATGGCTTCAATGAAAGTGCGAATATTAGAGCGGAAAACATATATTTAAAAGAAGACCGCGTAATCTTTGATGTGGCATTTTCTGAATATTGTTTAGAAAAATACAAAATCAAAAATGCATCAGAATGGAAAGGGTTTTCTTTATCTATGGTTGGGATACATAACGTTCAAAATGCATTGTCTGTAATAGCAATTGCGTTAGAACTTGAAATTTCTGCAAGTATAGCAAAAACTGCTTTTTCATCTTTTTCTGGAATCAAAAGGAGATTTACTAAGATTGGAAAATTGCACGGAGCTCAAATAATTGATGACTACGCGCATCATCCTACAGAGATTGCAGCAACGTTAAATGCAGCTAGGACTGTTTCTAAAGGGGATTTATATGTAGTTGTTCAGCCTCACCGCTATAGTAGGCTAAAAAATCTTTTTGATGAATTTGTGACGTCATTAAGTAATGCAGATTATTTGTATGTTTTACCTGTATATTCTGCAGGTGAAGAATTTTCAGGAATCGATAACAAAGATTTAGTAGATAAAATAGCAAATAATGGACATAAAAATGTTCAACATATTTCATGCTTAGACGAGTTGACACATCATTTTAAAACAGTTACAAACAATGATATAATATTATTTCTTGGTGCTGGAGATATATCTCAAATGGCTAGAGATTTTGTTGCCGTAAATTTATTAAATGATGCTTTATAATGCTAAACTTCGACTTACCAAAAACCTCTGGAAAATTACTATTTAATGAACCACTGAAGAATTTAGTGTTTTTCGGAGTCGGTGGCAATGCTGATGTATTTTTTCAACCAGCGGATTCAGATGATCTAAGTGCGTTTTTAAAAAATCTAGATAGCAGTATTCCTGTAACAATTTTAGGTGCAGGATCGAATGTTTTAATTCGTGATGGGGGAATTCGCGGCGTAGTCATTTCATTAGGCAAAGCGTTTGATAAATGCTATGTCGAGAATGGTATTATAGAAGCTGGAGCATATTCTAGGGTCGCAAAAATTTCTATGATGGCTGCAGATAATGGACTGGCTGGTCTTGAATTCTTAGTAGGCATACCAGGAACAATTGGCGGTGCGTTAAAAATGAACGCAGGTTGTTATGGGCGATCGATCGAAGATATATTTATAGAAGCTGAAGGGTTCTCTAGAAAAGGAGATAATATTTGGCTTACTAAAAAAGATTTAAAATTCGTGTATCGATCTTCATCTATCAGAGATGATATAATAGTGACTCGTATATGGCTAAGAGGAGACTCAGATTCTTCTTTTAAAATTGCGAAGAATACTCACGACGTTTTGGTTAAGAGGAAGAAAAGTCAACCTTTAAATGAAATGTCTTGCGGTTCTACATTCAAGAATCCAGAGGGAACTACAAAAAAAGCTTGGGAACTTATAAATGATGCAGGATGCAGAGGAATGCGTTTTGGTGGGGCTATGGTATCTGACGTACACTGTAATTTTATTATTAATACAGGATCTGCTACAGCAAAAGATATAGAACAATTGGGCAACGCTGTCGTGCAAAAAGTATATGAAAACTCTGGAATAGAATTAGAGTGGGAAGTTATTAAACTAGGGGAGGAATAATGAATGTACGTGATATAGTAATTATAGGAAGCGGACCTGCTGGATATACGGCAGGCATATATGCTGCCAGAGCTAATCATTCGCCTCTAATTATTTCTGGTCCTCAAATAGGCGGGCAATTAACAATTACGTCTGATATAGAAAATTTTCCAGGTTTCCCAGATAGAATTACAGGTCCAGAATTAATGCTGTCTATGAGAACACAAGCTATAAATTCTGGAGTAGAAATAGTTGATGATATCGTTACAAGTGTAGATTTTTCTAATCGTCCATTTAAAATATCTTGTGAATCAGAAAAGCAATTTTTAGCGAAATCTGTAATTATTGCTACGGGGGCATTAGCTAGATGGTTAGGTTTAGAAAGCGAAACTAAATATAGAGGTCGTGGCGTATCTGCATGTGCTACCTGTGATGGATTCTTTTTTAGAAAAAAAATTGTAGCTGTAATAGGTGGAGGTAATACTGCTGTAGAAGAAGCTTTATATTTATCTAAATTAGCAGAGAAAGTTTTTCTTATTCACAGAAAAGATTCATTATCAGCTGAAGAAATACAAATCAACCGTCTACTAGCCACTGAGAATATTGACGTAATGTGGAATACGCGTGTTTTAGAAATTTTGGGTGATGATAAAAAAGTTATAGGCTTAAAATTAGAAGACAACAAAGGATCTGTATCTACAATAGATGTTAATGGCGTTTTTGTAGCGATAGGCCATGCGCCAAATTCATCTATTTTCTCGAGTGAACTAGAAATTGACAAGTATGGATATATAGTTACAGAACAAGGTTCTAGTAAAACGTCAATTCAAGGAGTATTTGCAGCTGGAGATGTTCAAGATACGCAGTATAGACAAGCGATTACAGCAGCTGGACAAGGCTGTATGGCTGCTATAGATGCAGATAGATTTTTAAAGACATTGTAAAGAGAATGTGATATGGCTATAGTATCTAGACCAATAAAGAAAAAATTAGAACCGTGGCAAAATCCTGACGTCAAGCCTTATGTATACATAAAAAATTTAGTAAAAACATTTGATAATAAGGTAGCTGTAAATGATGTGACTTTCTCAATATACAAGGGAGAGCTATTTTCGCTTTTAGGCAGATCTGGGTGCGGAAAAACAACATTATTGAGAATGCTTGCAGGATTCGAAAAACCTACGTCTGGCAGAATATTTATAGATGGATCAGATATGACTGATACCCCACCACATAAACGACCAGTTAGTATGGTTTTTCAGTCTTATGCATTGTTTCCACACATGAATGTTGAACAGAATGTAGCTTTTGGATTGAAACAAGAAGGATTGAGCAAGAAGGAAATAACAGAAAGAGTTAGAGAATATTTGGATTTAGTTCAAATGTCTGGTTACGAAAAAAGAAATCCTAACCAGCTTTCAGGTGGAGAAAAACAAAGAGTTGCAATAGCTAGAAGTTTAGTTAAACATCCTAAGCTTGTTTTACTAGATGAGCCGATGGCGGCATTAGACAAAAAACTAAGAGAGCAAACGCAATTAGAATTGGTGAATATTCAAGAAAAAGTTGGAGTGACATTTGTTATGGTTTCTCACGATCAGGAAGAAGCAATGACGATGTCTACAAGAATAGGGTTAATGAACGAAGGGAAAATTTTGCAAATTGGAACTCCTACAGAAATTTACGAATACCCAAACTCGAAATATGTCGCGAATTTTATTGGAACTATGAATATTTTCGATGGGATAGTTGTAGAATCTGACTCAGAGCATGTCACTATCGAATCAAATGGACTAGAGCAAAATATATTTATAGGGGCGTCTACGTCTGTTGCTGTAGGAGCAAATGTTCATGTAGCAATTCGTCCAGAAAAAGTGAAAATTTCAAAAGAAAAACCAAATAAAAAAAACAATTGGGCATTTGGTATAGTTGAAGATGTAGTTTACTTAGGAGATGTATCGATATATTACGTGCGAACGGAGCTTAATAAAATGTTGCTTGCAACAGAAACGAATCTTGTTCGTGTAGCAGAGCGCGCTATCCAGTGGGAAGATAAAGTTTATCTTTCATGGGAACAAGAAAATGGTATTATCTTGACGATATAGTGTTCAGGGGAATACTAATTTTAAATGATAACATCCAAAAATAACCTATTCTATTGAAACTATGGCTATATTTACAATTTAAATATAGCCATTAGTTCATAATTAGGATTCTTGCGAAAGTCAAAATCATGTATTTTTAGATACTGATTAT
>CAYLKK010000066.1:0-4501 GCA_964384495.1 uncultured Alphaproteobacteria bacterium | reverse complement strand
GATCTATGATGCACTCTTGTGCAATCTCATCTCAAATTTATGAAACGGATGTGGTTTTTAATATTAGAGCTATTGCTCAGTCAATAAATATTATGTACAATTGATTCGCCTTTTAAATTCGGAAAATTAGTATGGAATTAATTGATAGAACCCTGATCTTTACGTTGACTGAGATAGAAAAATGTAATGATATGAAGCGTTTGCAGGAATTGCGAAATGCATCGATTGGTAAAAATGGTAGGTTATCTGAAGTTTTTAAAAGGTTGCGAGATTTTGATGAATCAGATAAGAAAGAAATCGGATTGAAGGTTAATAAGGCAAAAGAAAAAATAGTTTCAGCTATACAAAGAAAAGAAAAAGAACTTCTTTGTTTAGAAATGGCGCAAAAACTTAATGATGAGTTTGTTGACGCTACTATGCCAAGCCGTGAAAAATATATAGGGAAATTACATCCTTTAACAAAAGCAAAAGAAGAAGTTTATGAGATACTATCTGGGTTTGGTTTTTCGTTTGCTGACGGACCTGATATAGAAACTGATTATTTTAATTTTACTGCGCTAAACATTCCAGAGCATCATCCAGCAAGAACGATGCATGATACTTTTTATGTAAATGCAATTTCTGATGATAAATTATTGCTGAGAACTCATACTTCGCCAGTACAAATAAGAGCATTAAAGGACAACGGCGCGCCTATCAAAGTATTTTCTATCGGAAGGACCTATAGAAGTGATTCAGATGCTACGCATACACCTATGTTTCATCAAATAGAAGGATTAGTCGTTGATGAAAATATTAATTTTTCACATCTAAAATGGGCGGTAATCGAGTTCTTTAAAAAGTTTTTTGAAGTAGAAGAATTAAATATTAGGCTTAGACCAAGTTTTTTCCCATTTACTGAGCCTTCTGCAGAAATAGATATGGCTTATACTAAGGAAAAAGGTAAGATAAAGTTCGGTGTTGGAAATAATTGGCTAGAAATGGGCGGATGTGGAATGGTCCATCCTAATGTTCTACAAAATTGCGGAATAGATAGTTCAAAGTATCAAGGCTTTGCTTTCGGTATGGGGCTTGAAAGAATTACGTCTTTGAAGTATGGCATTCCAGACCTTAGGCAATATTTTGAATATGATTCTTGCTTCGCTGAAGAATTTTATTTCGATCAATTCATAAGATAGAAATGCAAGATTTAAGTGTTGTAATTTTGGCTGCAGGGAAGGGAAGTAGAATGCATTCATCGACTCCTAAAGTAATGCATCATGTAGCTAGCCTACCAATTATTGGCCATATTATAGATGCGTCTAAGAAATCTAAGGCGAAGCAAATAATTACAGTGCTTTCTCCTAATTTAGACTTATCATCTTTGCCGTCAGATTTGAAAAATGTTGATGTGGCAATCCAAAATATACCGCTTGGGACAGGGGATGCTGTTAGTTGTGCTGTAGACATTGTTAGGTCTGAAAATATATTGGTGCTTTATGGCGATACTCCATTAATCACTAGTATTACTATCGATGGTGTATTTGCAAAGTTTATTGAACAAAGATCTGACTGCGCTGTGTTAACAATAGAAGTGGAGGAAGAATCTAGTTTTGGTCGCTTAGAATTGGATAAACAAGAAAATGTTATACGAATAGTTGAGGCATCTGAGTTAGATCAATGCAAAAAGTATTTGAACTTATGCAATGTAGGTATTTTGATCAAAGCCGATTTAGCAAAAAAATTATTACCTCAATTGAAAGAACATAAAAATAAAAAGGAGTTTTTCCTTACTGATATTATAAATATAGCATATACACAAAACTTCACAACTACATACATTAAATGCGATAAAGAAGAAATGTATGGCATAAATACTATGCTAGATTTAGCTCGAGTAGAGGAGACATATCAAAATAAAATGCGCAATGATTTTATGCAAAATGGTGTAAAATTAATTGCCCCAGCTACTGTTTTTTTCTCATATGATACAAAAATTGAAAAAGATGTGATTGTCCATCCTTATGTTATTTTTAAAGAAGGGGTAACAATAAAAGAAGGTTCAGAAATACTAGCATTTTCTCATCTAGAAGGTTGTACGATAGATAGTGCTTCTGTAGGGCCATTTGCAAGGATAAGAAATGGAACAGAAATTTCTAAAAACGCAAAAATCGGGAATTTTGTTGAAGTGAAAAATTCGAATGTTTGTTGTGGAGCTAAAATAAATCATCTTAGTTATATAGGTGATGCCAATATCGGAGAATATGTAAATATTGGTGCTGGAACTATAACATGTAATTATGATGGTTTCTGTAAGAGTAAAACAGATATAAAACATGGCGCGTTTATTGGATCAAATTCATGTTTAATAGCTCCTGTCTCTGTCGGAGAAAATGCAATTATTGCTGCTGGAAGTGTAATAACAAAAAATGTAGAAAATGATGCAATAGGTATTACTAGATCTAATCAAAAGAATCTACTAAACAAAGCTAAAGAATATAGAGAGAAGAGGAAGAAATAATGTGTGGAATAGTCGGTGTATCGTCTAAAGTTCATGCTTTAAATAAATCAATTGCAGGTTTGATGGCATTGTCTTATAGAGGGTATGATTCTGCTGGAATTGCTACTGTATCAAACAATGAATTTAGTCGAGTTAGATCTGTAGGAAAAATTGAAAACTTGTGCGAAAAATTGAAAGAGCACAATTTTGATGAAAGCACTTCATTTATTGGGCATACGAGGTGGGCTACTCACGGTAAGCCGGAAGAAAGAAATGCACACCCAATAGTGTCTGGAAATGTAGCTGTTGTCCATAATGGTGTAATTGAAAATTTCTTAGAGTTAAAAGAAAAGTTAAAAAATGACGGAGTTAAATTCGAATCAGATACTGATACAGAAGTTGCTGCTGCCTTAGTTAATAAATACTTTTCTGAAGATAACAATCCAATAAACGCTGTGCAAAATGCATTAAAAGAAATGACTGGTTCGTATGCTTTTGCATTTATGTTTTCTGAATATAATAACTTAATTATTACTGCAAAAAAGCATAGCCCTCTTGTCATTGGAATTAGCCATGAAAATATCGCTTTTTGTTCTGATCAGATTGGTTTGTTGGGCTTATGTGAGGAAGTATATTTTTTTAATGATGGAGAAATATCTGTAATTGATGGAACTTCTGTGAAATTCTATAATAATTCTTTGTCAGAAATAAGTCCAAAATTTGAAAAATTGTCTATAAAGTCAGAAGATGTGGGTAAGGGCGTATTTGATACTTTCATGATGAAAGAAATAAATGAACAGCCTGCTGTAATTGCAAAAACATTAGAAGAAAATTCTGATATTGATATTAATGTAAATAATGGGTGGTTGAATATTATAGCGTGTGGTTCTTCTTTTAATGCAGGATTAGTAGGAAAGTATTGGCTTGAAAAATATAAGAGAATTAAGGTTAATGTTGAAGTAGCATCTGAGTATACATATAGGAATCCTTTTGTAACAAAAAATGAGGCTTTTACAGTTATTTCTCAATCTGGAGAGACTTCAGATGTCTTATCTGCTATAAAATTGATTAAAAAATATAACTGCGATATATCGTCAATTGTGAACGTAAAAAATAGTTCTATAGATCGTTTAAGTGATCATAGCTTTTATACAGAGGCAGGTATAGAGGTTGGAGTAGCATCTACTAAAGCTTTTTTGGCTCAATTGACAGTGCTAGCGAAATTAGCGTTTGGTTGTGATGAAAAGCTAAAAGAACAATTATCTACGTTATCTCAAACTATATTAAAATTGTTAGAGTGTGAGTGTGAAGTCGAAAAATTAGCAGAGTGGTTGAAAGAATTCAAAAGTGTAATTTTTGTAGGTAGAGATGTATTGTATCCTATAGCGATTGAGGGAGCGCTAAAATTAAAAGAGCTTTCGTATATTCATGCTGAAGCTATTCCTTTCGGTGAATTAAAGCATGGTCCAATAGCGTTGATTGATGATTCTGTAGCAATTGTCGCTTTAATTAGTTCTGGTGAATTGTTTCAAAAGGCTAGATCTAATTTATTAGAGATATTAGCGCGAGGGAAAAATGTAGCAGTAATTACAGATGAAACTGCGGCACAAAGGCTTCCAAGCGAGATAAGAAAAATAGTGGTTGATGATATAGGCGAAGCATTTGCTCCATTTACATTCACAATTCCTTTACAGTTTTTAGCATATTATGTCGCAAATAAGCTAGGTTGTGATATTGATAAACCTAGAAATTTAGCGAAGTCTGTAACTGTGGAATAACTTTGGTACATATAAGTAAAATTAGGCGTTCTGAGTCTTATTGTATATTTTTTATATCATTAGTTTTGGCTGTCTATGTATATTTTATTTGTAAAAATGCAGCATTAGAATTTGGCGACGATTATCAGTTTCTAAAATTTTTAGATAAAGGTGATCTTGTTTATGGTTGGTGTGCTCGTTATAGGTTCTGGCCTTTAGGCTTATTTGATTACAATATATTGCATTTTGTGCCTAGATTTAGGAC
>CAYLKK010000065.1:0-4552 GCA_964384495.1 uncultured Alphaproteobacteria bacterium | reverse complement strand
ATACCAAAAATCAAGGGTACTAACTTTTCTAGATCCAGAAAGAGATCCACTTGGGACAGGTTATCACATTTTGCAATCTAAAATAGCAGCTGGGTCTGGTGGAATATATGGAAAAGGATATGCAGCAGGTTCACAATCTGCTCTTAATTTTCTTCCAGAAAAAAATACTGATTTTATATTTACTGCTATATTAGAAGAGGGAGGTTTTTTTATAGCTGTATTGATAGTGATTTTATTTCTTTTTTTAATCTATTATCTGATATACATGTATTTTAGAGCAAAAAATAGGTTTGATAAATATGTTTGTTTGGGCGTTGCTATAATGATATTTTTACATGCTTGTATAAATATATCAATGGTTATAGGACTTGTTCCTGTAGTCGGAATTCCTATTCCATTTTTGTCATATGGAGGAAGCTCTTTACTTACATTATCTATTTCTTTAGGGCTAGCAATTTCATGTGTAAGACGAAAAATAGCATAAAAGTCAAAACATTATTAGTAGCTTCTATATTTTTATCAGCTAGCTACATATTCGAATATCTCAATAATGAATTATCATTTAGTGGAATATTATACAGAAACGACAATATAATTAAACACAGCAAATATGTAGATGAGAACACTCAATTTTTTATAGGTTCATTATCTAAGCAAATTACTGAGTATTTAGTGGTGGAACACATAAGTAATATTGATCTATATGTTACAGATATATTAAATAAAAAAAAACTAGAAGAAATTAAAAGTTCCAGTAGATTATTTTCAAATGCAATAAACATGAATACTTTAGATGGTGTACAAATAAAGCACCTATTGACCCATTCTAGTGGAGTTGATTTTACAAAAAACGTTAAGTATGCCAGGGCTGGGCAAGTTTTTAAATACGATAATTGCAATTATATAATTGCTGGAAAAATTTTAGAGTACATTTCTAAAAAAAGTTTCATTACTTTATGCTCAAATTTTTTTGAAGAACTAGGATTAAAGAATACATTTTTGATAAGTGATTCGACATATTTAGATTTATATCAATCGAACCCGGATTTAAGAGCTAGCATGGATCTAAGTTTTCCGAATAATCCGCAGATAAAAGGAAAATGGACTGGTATTAGTTTCTGTGGCGGTGTGATTTCTAGTAGCAGTGAGCTTTGCAAAATAATTAAATTTTTATATAGCAAAGAAAACATCAAAAAAATGCTATCGTATACAGTTCCAACAAATATTCAACAAACTTCATATGGATTAGGATTCTACATAAATAAAAAATTTGGTTTGATATTTCATGATTGCATTCTACCAGTTAGCACATTCTACTACGTTGGGTATTTTTTATACTCACTAATTGATAAACAATACGAGTTAAGATTAGAAAATGTTTATAGAAATGTTAGCAAAAGTATCTTATATACGTATTGTCAAAAGCATTTAGCTAAAGCAATAAAGAATTTTTTGAATGATAAAAAAATTAAGCAATAACGATGTGGATATTTAACAAAAAATACCAGATAATTATTTATGTTTTAGCTAATGTTAGCGCGTATACTTTATTAGCTCCATTTTGTTTAAGTACTTTTGCGCATTCATTAATCGTAGATCCAGTAGTAAGTACATCATCTACTACTGTAATATTTTTCCCTTCTATTATACTTTTACACTTCTCATTAACAGTAAAAGCGCCGATTAGATTTTTTCTTCTTTCTTCAAGAGTAAGCCCCTCTTGTGTGTGAGTATCTTTTATCTTTTTTAAAAGCATATTATTTCTATATATGCCACATAAATTGGCAAGATCATTAGCTAAAATCGCAGATTGATTAAACATTCGTTTAAGCAACTTTGTTCTATACATTGGAACAGATGTTATAATGTGTGTATCTTCTAAAATTTTTTTACCAATTCTATACAACCAAGAAGCAAAAGTTTTACTCATGTAAGTTGCTTCTCTATGTTTAAAGTTTAAAATCGCATTTTTTGTAATATCGTCATACACGAAAACAGATCTACTCTTATCAAAGAAGAATTTGTGTGACGTGCATGAATGGCATAAATTTGTATCAGAATACTCAAGAGGTTTGCCACAAATGTCGCAAATTGGCTCCGAAATCCAAAACGTGTTTTTCCAACATTCAGGACAAACATCAGCTGAGTCTATTAAATCTCCGCAAAATACGCACTGTCTAGGAAAGATGATATCTAATATTTTTTCGATGAGCATATGCGGAGAAATACTTATTTAGTCACTGGTAGCATCTAAATCTATATCTAAATTATTTATAGCGTCTGGTTTATTTCTGATTAAAGACTCTAATTTTTGTGCAACCTGAGGATTCTCTTTTAGAAATGCTTTTGCTGCTTCTCTACCTTGGCCCAGTTTCTGGTCTCCCATTGAGAACCACGCGCCAGATTTATCGACAAAACCAGCTTTTACACCTATATCTATGAGTTCGCCAAATTTAGAAATTCCTTCGCTATATATTATATCAAAATCTACTACTCTAAATGGAGGAGCGACTTTGTTTTTTACTATTTTTACTTTAACCTGATTTCCTATAATTTGATCTTTGTCTTTTATTGAACCGATTCTACGAATATCTACACGAATAGAAGAATAAAATTTCAATGCGTTTCCTCCAGTGGTTGTTTCTGGGCTGCCAAAAAACACACCTATTTTCATTCTAATCTGGTTAATAAAAATCATTATACAGTTTGACTTAGCTACTGTAGCAGTCAATTTACGTAATGCCTGGCTCATCAACCTAGCCTGTAAACCCATATGAGAATCGCCCATTTCACCTTCGATTTCAGCTTTAGGTACTAATGCTGCGACGCTGTCCACTACTAGAACGTCAATAGCTCCAGAACGTACTAATGTATCAGCGATTTCTAATGCTTGTTCCCCAGTGTCAGGCTGAGACAATATTAACTCATCTACATTTACGCCTAAATTTTTTGCATAAACTGGGTCTAATGCATGCTCTGCATCTATGTAAGCACAAGTTCCACCTAATTTTTGAGATTCAGCTACAGTATGTAGGGCTAAAGTAGTTTTACCTGAGCTTTCTGGGCCGAACACTTCTATAATTCTTCCTTTTGGAAATCCTCCGACTCCTAGCGCTATATCTAGACCGATTGAACCAGTAGAAACAACTTCTGTATCAACAATCGCAGACCTCTGTCCTAACTTCATAACTGAACCGCGACCAAACGCTTTTTCTATCTGCGCGACTGCCGCTTCTAATGCCTTCTTCTTTTCCATTCAAAAAATCCAAAATACTCTATATTTATAATACTACACCAAATTTTTATATATTGCTAAATTTTTTCTTTGCTTTCATTATACAGCATATTAAAAATAGATGTGGTCCGAACATCCATATAGCTAAATTAGCTTACTTTGGCATTAAGTACACTTCTCTACTTAAATCTTCCTGAAATGCATTTACTTCATACTGAGCTAGGATTTAATTCTAGATATAACGATCGTTTTTCGTGCGTTATTATTGAATTGCTTAGAAGTTAAATGTTTGGAAAACATATAACTGTGAATTTAACTCTGATGTAGCATCTGTCGTTTTGACTGGCGAGCTTACGGTTGATGAGGTATTCAGAAGGTATAGCCTCCAATAGTGAAAAGGCTATACATCTACGTTGTATGATATTATTGGACAAGTATACATTTAAAAATAAAATTAAACAATATACAAAATACCAAATCTATCGACTATTATGTCCAAAATTTTATTCAGATTTTTTAAATCTGCTTGCTTGTTAAATGAACAATAAATTGCTACTTACATATCTACTAAAAATCAATATCTGGAATCTGTTCTTCTCCGTGTTTTAGCAAATCCTTGTTGATTTTTATGCCGAATTTTTCTGCAAAATGTCGCTTCATTTCTACATATAAATCACTGTTTAATTCATTAGCCAATTTTCTACCATATTCTTCCATTTTTTTATTATTAATGTCTTTAGGCGCTTCTATTCCAACTACTTGGAATACTATATACTTGTCGCCACTATAGAAAAATCCAGACTTTAATAATTCAGTATCTGTTATTATATCTAATGATGCTTGCTCTAGTTTCATGTCTTTTATTTTATCGTCAGTAAGCTCCATATTTCTTGAAATATCGCGAATTTTATGTATAGCACCTTTAGTGACAGATTCTATAGCTAATCCATCATTTATTTGAGATACATAACTGTTAGCTAAATCCAACATAGCTTTATTTAACGCGAATTTCATGAACTCACTTATAACTTTCTTTTTTACATTATCAAAACTATCTACTCGTTCCGGAGTTGTTTTTTCAGAATGTATCAACCAATGAATTCTATCATTTTTTTTATCTAGCGCATAAGCAAACGAACTTTCCTGCCCTTCATCAAGAGAAAAAGCTACATCTATGGCTTTTTTCATAAATGGTAACTCAGTTTCTTTGTAGCCAGATGGTGTAACATAATCCTTTGTTATTTTTTTGAATTCTGAAATTCTTAAATTATATTTTTTAGCAATATCCTTGCACGAAACTCCAGCTGTAAGGGCGTC
>CAYLKK010000064.1:0-4554 GCA_964384495.1 uncultured Alphaproteobacteria bacterium | reverse complement strand
AAATCTTAATAGGATCTATTATAAGCGTTTGTTTTGTATTTGGCAAGAAGTATTATTCGGTAGCTTTACGTATGCATCGCGACATGCAATTGAAGATGGCTATAGCTAAAAGCGAAAATAACATTTTTAATGCCTTAATATCAAAGTGTATAATGATTGGCTGTATGCAACAACATTATTTTTGCATTAAATTTAAAAGCATTATTACAACCAATGGGGAAATACTTAATATCACGATTGTGCAAGAAAGAACCGATGTAAGATAATTTTTCGTGCATATAGATTCTTCGTGAATTGTACTTCTCCATATAATTTTCACGCATTTTGCGATGTATATGCTTGATAAAAACATAGACATGATCGTCGAGATGAATAGTATATAGTTCATTGAATCTAGCATTGAAAGCAATATATGAAATTTGCCGTAAAATCCAAGAAATGGTGGAAATGTAGAGAATGCTATGCATATACACAATATAAGAATTTTGTGTATGTTGCATGTAAAGTGCTTATCGAATTTTTGCTCTTTGTCTATTAAAAATAATAGACTGTATAGAGCTATACATTCAGCAAATATAAAACAAACAGTTCCAAGAAATGCAGAATTGTTACATCCATGCCATCCAGCGATTATTGTAGCTGAATGTTCAAGGATAATGTATTGAAAAATTTTGATAATATCTGTTTGCCTTACTGCTAACACAGCGAATATTATAATGGAAATGCCAATAAACAATTCAGAAAAAAACTTAATATTTTCTATTGGTAAAACATCATTAAATATTTTCAGACACGCATATGCTAATGCTGGCTTGTAAATTATATTTATAATAGATATTGATGAAACTAGTTTTAAGTCGAATATATTTGTAAACCATTTTTGGAAAGGGAATATACCAAATTTTATACATAATGCAAGGAATAAAAATGACGAACCTATTCTTAAAATTCCAGCATTTTCTTTTGATGAGAGTAAGTTTATATAGAAGAAATCGAATGTTCCAGTCGCTGAGTATATTAAACTAATTCCAAAAACACATGTCGAGCTAGCTATGATTCCATAACAAAAGTATGTGAAGTTTTTTCTAGATTCATTCTCGACATGAGTTATGATATATGTTGGTAAGATCGCTAGTTCAGCTCCTAAGAAAAAATCTAAAAAATTCGCAGCAGAAACCATATGCAAACAGCCGATTAATGTTAAAGCGCTTGGAATAGAAATATCGTGAATACATTTTTTTGATAAAAATAAATCATAAAATACATATGTCCCGAGAATTAAACATTGAACTAATTGATCTGTTTTGAATATGTAATTTGTATGCTTATATACGAACTCTATTACGATTGAACAAATAGCGAGTATAATGTACCAATGAAAACATGAATTTATTCTTTTCGAGTAAAAATTACGAACGATTAGATGTATCATCCCAATTGATAAAATAATTTCTGGAGCTAAGTTTTTAAACATTTATATCACCGTGAAGATATGACTTAAATCGTCTTTAAGATATGAAAAAATAGCATTTGGGAATACCCCTAAGTAAACTATAATAGACACTGTAAGCAATAGTAAAAATACATGCGAATTCGAAATCTTGATTCTTGTACGCGAATCATTGACAATTTTTCCATAAAACAAATTTGTATATAATCTAAATGTAATGAAAAAAGAAAGAATACAGCATAATAGTACTCCACATACGAGTAGTATGTTTTTTGCTGCAATTCCACTGATAATTGAAAGTTCTCCTATGAAATTGCATGTTAATGGAAAAGATATATTTGCTAAAAATAATGGCAAACAGATTAAGTCTAAAATACTTTTAGGTGCTCTATTCACTGCACGATTATATTCTGTAATTTGGAAGTATTTTTTTAAACAGAATGCTAGTATGAATAATCCAGTAGAGACTAGACTATGGCTAATACATGAGAACATGCTTCCACATATTGAAATATTGCTGCCATTTAAAATACCTAGCATGATTATGTTCATATGAATAATTGAGAAATACGCGATTATTCGTTTTAAGTTTGTTTCTATGTAAACCGCATAAACACATAGAAGCATTCCTATAATGATCACAACACTAGATGGAGTGGTGATACTTTCTATGATATCTCCAAATGCTGGTAATAAAATGCGAATAAAACCGTATACTCCAAACTTTAGAAGAATGCCAGAAAGTACTATAGATGCTGATGTAGGTGCCATTGCATGTGAGTCTGGTAACCAAAAGTATAAAGGAGATATTGCAGATTTTATATAGAAGCCAGCAGACAGAAGTGAAAAAATGATTATACGTTGTTTCTCTGTAAGGTATGTATTGTTAAAAGTCGAAAATGTATAATCTCCAGAAATAGATGTCGTATATAATATCGCAGCGAATAGCAATGTTGATCCTATTGCCATAGATACAAAAAATTTAGTAGCTATAAAATAACGGTTGTTATCTGAAAATATCAAGAAAAATACAAATATCAACGAAAGTTCTAAACATACAAATAATACAATAAAATTTGTTGTAGCAAAAAAAGTAATGCTAGTGCTTTCTATCGCTAGTAGTGTAGATACGTAAAGTTTTATATTATTATGGTTTTCGGAAATAAGCATTATTGTTGCAATAAGCACAGTAATTGCCGATATTAAAATCATTATCGATGAAAAAGATAAAATAGCAAATAAATCTGACGATTGATTTAAAGAAAAGTAATCGTTGTATGATTGGTTGATTGTGGATAGTTGTTCACTAAATAGTAAAAGAGTAGCGAAAAATAGAGTGAACGCACAATTTAAGATTGATGTATATTTAATATTTTTTTTGCTTTGTTTCTCGTCGAGAAAAGCGATCACAAGGATTCCAAATAATGGAGAAGAAATTAATATATGTAAAAGCCAATTTAAATCCATAGTATTACTTCATTGTGTATGCTAAAAATATAATTAGGAAAAGAACACTAAATGCATAGCAGATAGTAAAGAATGGCATCGAAGAAACTAATTTGTTTAGTTTAAAACAAGCTATATTGTATATTTTTAAAAATAATCTATTGTTTATTGAGTTTGTAATATTTTTTAATATTGTATTTGCACATTTGATCATTTCATCGTTGAATTTCACGTTGTAGTTTTGGGAAAAAATTTTTTCACACTTTTCATTAAATAATATACTATTTTCAAAAAAACGATTTTTAGCTAAATGTATTGCGGTAAAAATGCCAATTGATTTAAGCAAAATTGAAAACCAATCAATATAAAAGCCCGTTTTTATACTTTGGTGGATAAACAACATTACTCTAATAATAATGCTGATCAATAGTAGGCTTGAACATGTAGTGATTACGACATTGTTTTTTTCTGCTACTGAGTAATTTATATGAATTTCCTCATGTATTTCTTTATGAAAAATAAAATAAATCATTCTTACGAATGCTAATATCAGAAACAAAGAAGAAATACATGCTATTGTATTGAAAATGTATAAATACTGTTTTTGAATTTCTGTCTCTATCGATATTCCAAATGGGATGGCACCTACAATTAATAAGCAAGGTATCAGCATAAATGTATATGTACACGGCAATTCGTTCATAAGAGAGCCCATTTTCTTTATATTAGTTTCTCCCAATAGTGAGTTAATTATATTTCCTGCTGAAAAGAATAATGATACTTTGGATACTGCGTGTATTATAAAAAACATAGTTGCGAATTTAGTCGCTCCTAAACATGTAGCACATAACGTGATACTAATTTCTGCAATTGTAGAGCATGCTAAAATTCGTTTTATATCATTTTCGTATAAAGTATTTATTGAGGCATATATTACGGTACATGCTGAATATATTAAAAATAGATTTTTTAAGTATATGTGTAGACCGATTGTGTCTTGTACCCTAATTAACAAGAATACTCCTGCAGATACTAGCGTCGCAGAATGTAGTAGAGCTGAAACAGGTGTAGGCGCAATCATTGCGTCTTTTAACCATTTACTCCAGCCTAATTGAGCAGACTTTACTGAAATTGCAAGTAGAAACAATAAACAGGCGATATTCTTTACATTAAATGTATATAGCAGTTTTGTTTCTGATAATTTTTCTAAATCAAAAGTGCCATAATGTACATAGATTAGTACGATTGCAAATAGGAAGAAAATATCTCCTATTTTGTTTATTAAAAATATTCTAAATGCTGTATTTTTAGTTCGTTCAGACTTCTCATTATGGAAATTTATTAGTACATACGATATCAGTGAAATTAATTCCCAGCCTACATAAATTTGAATAAGATTGCTGCTTGATGTTAAAAAAAACATTGATAGAGAAAAGAGGCAGATTTGTGTGACTAACTTTCCTGATAATTTATTGATATTTTCAAATGAATATATGACAGTAAATGCTGTTAGAAGTGCAATAGAGAATATCCAAGTATTTGTTGTAAAGTCATCTTTTAGTACAAAATGTACATTTACATCAGATAGACTTATCCAAGTTAGTTGTAATACTTCATGTATGTTTTTTAAATCATGGTGATATAATTTTACAGAAAAA
>CAYLKK010000063.1:0-4573 GCA_964384495.1 uncultured Alphaproteobacteria bacterium | reverse complement strand
CAGGACGACGGAAGCGCCTAAAATTACTTTCGCAAGAGGGTTATTCTAATTTACACTCTCGCAATGTGCTGTTGTATATCCTGATTCTTGCTTTATCCTTTCTGCGATTTTGGCCATAACTGATTCTAAATCTGCTGGAGTCGAACAATCATATATATAATCCCCACCAGAAGCACAAGAATCTAAATAACTATAGTCGCATGAAATAGGTTCACTGTCTATACTCGCTGGCTTAGACGTAGGAGTATTGTTACCTGTATATGTCGGGAATGGCCTCGTCGTCTCTTGTTTTCTATATTTTACAACATAAACCTTAGTTTTGTTATTTTTATCCTTTAAGTCAGTAGCGCATTTACCTGTCAATTTTCGCAAAATTTCGTCTTGGTCATATTTGTTTGTAGGCGCATATTCTGGATGTTTTGTAATGAATTGATCTAACGCATAATTTTTAGGATATGTATAGCTAGACATTTTTAGCGTACAAAAGCCTCCATACGGAGTTTTATATATATTATAAGTATCGGTTGAGCTAATCCAATCATCACAAACCCATTCATGAATTGCTCCTGTATGTCTGTCTACCTTCCTGAAAAAGCGAACATCGCAAGGTACTACTGTATCTACTTGCCTTGTATCGTATTTAAGAATTTTATAAACTGCACAAAAATAGTCAGAGTCTATTTTCCCTATTTTTGTAGTCCAATCTCCACAATAGTTATATGGGAATGTTGAAATAAACATAGAATAATTCCAATAACTTGTATTATTATAATAAGTTATATCTGGATAAAGCCGCTCTTGTTGATACGCATAATATAAACTACGTGATGCTAATGTGTCACTATTTGAAACTGCCACTATATCCCCTGTATTATCCTGTGTAAATATCAAATCTTTTCCATGATCTTCTGTCGCCTTATAAAAATCTACGCTTCTTTGGCCTTCTGGAGCTTGATCTTTTTCGAAGTGATAAACCTTTGTCGCATTATCAACAAAATCTGCTGAAATTTTTGCATTTACACATGTAATCGTATATATGTATTCTCCATTTTTGCCTCTTGTGTATGTAGCTGTATCAGGTGATAACAAGAATGTTTCTGATGAAACAGGACTCACAGATCCATGTTCTACTTCATAATTCCAAGAATTACCAGTAGATTTTAATGTTCCTGTATCTGTGTTATACCACTTGTATGGTGTATTCATATCTCCATGCTGATATGCAGATTTTGTGTTGTAGCTATAACTACCTCGATAAATATCTTTTTTTATTGTATCGTCAGTTGGTTTCATTTTTACATGTAATTCGCCATCCCCTTGGAAGCATATGTAATTTCCTGCTGTAATTACATCATTTAATCCTGTACTCAAATTATACAAACAAACGCCAGTGTTTTTCGTCATAGCTTCGTCTAATGTATCTGCATCTACGAAATCTGTACTGAGAAGACTCTTACTCTTCTCGTCTTGACGAACAAGAATTCCACGATAATGACCATAATCGAGACAGAAACCATAATCTATGCTATACCAAATATATCTCATTTTGACTTTATCTGTTTCATATACGCTACCTGTATATTGTTCTGGTGTTCCAAGGTTATTACTATTTGCGTTAATCCCATATGCTCCTGAGAGAGTCAAATCCTTCACAAATGATGTATATGTATTTTGTCCAGTCTGAAATATGACGGCTGCTGGAGCGAGACAATTTATACCATCTACCCACACGCCACCTCGTGCCGTACCTATAACTTGTACAGTGAGTGGAGGTTGAATACCATATGCATATATAAAAAAGTTTTCATGCGATACAGTAGTTTCCGTGTCAGCAGAATACATACTTAGATAATTACCAAAGCGCCATCCAGATGCGGAGTCTAGAACTAAACAACTATCTCTAAATGATTGCATATTTTGACTAGCGCTACCTTCTTTCATAGTTTCTTCTGGATTCAGGTATGTAAGACCATTCGAATATTGGTTCAATCCACATGAAGCCATAGAGCATGCATATCTATAATTATCTGTATTTTGATTACAAGTGTGGCTACCACTACAATTACATTTATACACAGTAGCTATATTCCCTACTTCTCCATTTGATCTTAAAAATTTTACATTTTTATTTGCCGTACCATATGTACAGAAATAGTCTCGTAAAATTTGATTTTTCAGCGATGCCTCAGTAATTTCTGAGTTTGTCAGCGCATATTTCACTTTATATGGACTTAAATTAGCGTCAAAATTAGGGCTGTTAGTTGTAGCTTTCATCCATCGGCTATAAGCACCGTTAGGATACTCATGATGTAAAAATTCTGTCTGGTCTGTATTTGGATTAATCAAATTTCCTCCACTAAACACAAATTCTGTTTCTCCCGTAAATTTATAATCTGTATCTAACGGGACGGCTTCCCCTGAAGCTGTCTTACAATCTGAAACTCCATTTGTCGACGAGAAATTTACCGTTCCGTATGGCTCCTCTACCCTTGTTTTATACAGGCTTTTATCGACTGTGACCATAATTGGGCGAGAGTCATTTGCGACGATTTGATATGTTGTTGTCGTATCTCCTGGTTCTGTTTTTTTATAATTTTCTCCTTCTGTCACGACATCATCTGCTTTTGTCGCTGTTTCTGTTATCGTAACTTTTGGATCTTCTTTGGTGTAAGGCCTATTCGTAAGTTCTGCTGAAATTAGTTTTACATTATTCATCATTAAATCAACATGATAATTTCCGTCTTCATCAACATCATCAGCAATTGCTTGTGGATCGATATACACAACTTTTCTGTTTGGACGCAAACTAGATCCATGATCAACTACAGTTACACAACTGCGATCTTTTATATTTGAAAGATACAAACCATTCTCGACTGTAATTGTCTCTTCACCTGGCTCTACTGTTACATGCAATTCGCCATCTCCTTGGAAGCATATGTAATTTCCTGGAGAAATGGCAATTCCACGCTCATTGACTTCAGACTCAGTTAATTTATATAGACAAACCCCAGTATTTTTCTGCATAGCTTCATCTAAAGTATCCTTATCAACAAAATCCGTGCTTAAAAGAGTTTTGTCTATTGTGTTTCTAAAATAAGCGCCTGTAAAACTTGAGATGTTAAGCGGACAGTAAATCTTTATATATCCTGTTTCATTTATGTAATTAGCATCTGTCTCTGGTATATTCAAATATCCAGCCACATCTGAATCTGAGAATTGCTGAGGTTGCTCTTCTATTTTACATTCTATCGGAAGAACATAAAAGCCTGTTTCTGTGCAGATATATGATTTACCAATATCATCGCTAAAGAATAGTGTTAAACGATTTGTCGACTCACCAGAAGAAGTTTTCCAAACATAACAAACACATGGTAATTGAAGACCGTAGCAAATACTAGAGAAACCTTCACTCATGCTGGTGTGTAGATATCCTGGATTGTGATTGAATTTCGTCACATCATCATTTTGTCGAACTAGACATGAATCTCGAAATAGGTCCAGTATTTTCCGCATATCTGTGTTTTCGCTGGAAGATATTTGTATCGAATAGTTGCCTTTTTTAGCTTCCCACAATGTCCCATCGTCAGATATATTCCCGTGAGGTGAATATGTTCTAAGGCTGTAACCGTTCCAGCTTTCAGAATAATCGGCTGCATAGTGCCCATTAGCCATTTTTGCATTTTGCATAACTAAGACAACCTTATCTGAATACATACCGTAACCGCCTAAATAATCTCGAATTACTTGGTTTCGTAACTTCGTATCTGTATTTGTTATTGACGTATTAGATAAGTTATATCTGAGCTTATAATACGATAAATTTCCTCTAAAATTTTTAGAGCTCTCGGAAATGAGGCTGTTGTCATATCCACTACCGCCAGGTTTAGGATAATCTGTCGGCCCACTAAAAACAAATGTTGTTGGTTTTGAAATTTCGTATGGTGTATCTAATGGTACTGATTCACCATCGATAGAATCTATACGGCAATCTGTAATATGTTTCCTTTTATTACTATCGGATGGATATTCTTTTACTATATCAGAATAGAATGTAACTGTGCCAGGGCCTTCTGTTTTTTCCTTTATTGCTTCGTCTAAGTAATTTCCTTCAAAAACGAGTTTTATTAAGTGTTTTTGTGGGCATGATAATTTTGCAGTTGTGACAGAGTTTTCTGGGACTTTCCAGAAATAATCTGATTTTAGTACAGCGTCTTTCGAATCTGTCCCTTCTGGAATTTTTACCATTGTTCCAGACGTTTGTTTGAATTTCAAAATTTTCTTTTGTCCGTATAATTCGACGTTTGGCGATGTAGTTTTACATAAACTACCCAACGTTGTTCCATCGTAAAATCTATATTGGGTACTTGAGTAATCTATATTGAATAAAATCGTATCACTTTCTGCTAAATCGAATTCCTGGTTATCATTTGAAAAACCTAAGTACGTCATTTCTCCTTGTTCAAAATGATCAGGTTTATTCACAAATAAAATTACAGCTTTGCTTCTTCCAGAAGTAAGTTTTGATTCTTGAGAAAAATAATTAGCATCCGATTCTCTCGCAGGATCATTT
>CAYLKK010000062.1:0-4585 GCA_964384495.1 uncultured Alphaproteobacteria bacterium | reverse complement strand
AGCTCAGACTGTTCGCAGGGCTGCTTGGCTGTCAGTATGATGAATTATACAGAAAGTTAGTAGCGTTAGAAACAGAATATCCGGAATTGAAGAATGGTTTAGCTAGTGTTTCTGGGAAAATAGGGGCAGGAAAGTTAAATGCAAAATTTAGTAAGATATGGCATATTAATCAAATGTTATCTCTTGAAAACGCATTTAATGATGATGACATAGAAGCTTTTCTTAGTAGAGTAAATAAATTAGCAGGTTGTAATAGTTTTATTGAAATGGTAGCAGAAGCTAAATTAGATGGCCTGTCTGCATCAATTAGATATTCTGCAGGACGACTTGTAAGTGCAGCGACAAGAGGGGATGGTATAGTAGGTGAGGATGTTACAGAAAATGTAAAGTGCATAGATAATGTACCTGTAAAAATTAATTCAGATGGTCTTCCAGATACTATAGAAATTCGTGGCGAAGTTGTGATGCTAAAATCTGACTTTGTTGAGTTAAATAAAGACAGAGAAAAAGTAGGGTTACAAAAATTTGTGAATCCAAGAAATGCAGCGGCTGGGTCTTTGCGTCAGTTGGATCCTAATATTACTAAGTCTAGAAAATTGAAATTTTTCGCATATCAAATTGTTGGCGATCCAAAAATAAAGAATCAATCTGATAGTCTTGATGCATTAATTAATTATGGGTTTGATATTAATCCTATATTTAAAATTTGTAAAAATAAACAAGAATTATACGAATTCTATAATAATGTGAATCATAGACGGGCAGAGTTGGCATTTGATATAGATGGCGTTGTTTTTAAGGTTAATGATTTAAGTTTGCAAGCTGATCTTGGTAATACCAGTAAATATCCTAGGCATTCTATAGCGTATAAATTTTCAGCAGAACAAGCAGAAACAAAGATTATTGATATATTCGTTCAAGTCGGAAGAACAGGTGTAATTACTCCAGTAGCGAGTGTTCTACCTGTAAATGTAGGCGGTGTAGAAATTTCTAAAGCTACGTTGCATAATAAAGATGAAATAAACAGGAAGGATATAAGAATTGGAGATACAGTTATAATACAGAGAGCTGGTGATGTAATACCTCAAATAGTTTCTGTTATTCCTAGTAGTCGACATTTGCCCTCTCAAAAATATGAATTTCCCAGTATTTGTCCAAGTTGCGGAAGTACTTTGGTAAATGGTGAAGATGTAGCGATTAAGTGTCCAAACGTAGAAAATTGTAAAGCTCAGAACATAGAAAGAATAATACATTTTGTATCTAAGAATGCCATCAATATTGATGGACTTGGAGATAAAACAATAGAGTTTTTAGTAGAAAATGGATTTGTAAGATCGCAGTTAGATATTTTCAAGTTTAGTGAATATAGTAGGTTTTTGTTGCAATTCGATGGATGGGGTGAACGTCAAATTTTGAACATAAAAAACGCTATTGATAAAAGTAAAAAAAGTTCATTAGATAGGTTTATATATTCATTAAGTATTCCGCTAGTTGGAAAAATTGTTTCGAAACAATTAGCCGTTTTTTTTGAAACTTCGAAAAAATTTATAGAATGCGGAGAAAAAGGAGATTTTTCTTGTTTAATCAATGTAGATGGAATTGGTTCATCAATTATACACGAATGTGAAAAGTGGTTTTCGATCAAAAATAATGTCGATCTTATAAAACAGCTGGATAATATTCTCGATATAGTTAGTGTTAATAAACATGCTGGTGGCATTTTGGCTGGAAAGATATTCATATTTACAGGAACATTAGAATCTTTCTCAAGGGATGAAGCGAAACGTTTGGTCGAAGAAAATGGCGGAGCTGTCGTATCGTCTATCTCAAAAAAAATAAATTTTGTAGTAGCAGGAGCTTCTGCTGGAAGTAAATTAAATAAAGCAAAAGAACTGGATCTAAAAATAATATCAGAAGGCGAATTTAAAACTATTTTACAATTATGATTAGTTATTTTAATAGGATTAACGCATTTAAAAATATGAATAGCAAATACAGAAATAGTAAGCTGTCAAATTTATTTATAGTATTGGTAGTGTTTTTTTCTGTTGTTTCACTTATCTACGCATGTTTTACAATCGGAAGTGATAAGTCTAGTTATACGTCTAAAACGATTCTAAAGGTATTGTACATAAATATTTTATTTCTTCTGATAGCTGCATATTCGCTTGCATTAAAGCTACGTAATGTATTTAAAAAAAGACGAGAGAAGGGATCTAAATTACAGATCCGTTTGATAAATATTTTTTCTGTCGTATCTGCAATTCCTTCAATTTTGATGATTGTATTTGCAGCTTTATTTTTTCACAAAGGTATAGATTCGTGGTTTAACTCAAAAAATGAATCAGTTCTATACGAATCGTTAAATGTAGCAACAGCATATTTGGAAGAAAATCGAAATATTGCAAAAGATGATGCTTTAGGGGTAGCAAGAGCGATAGAGATTGCTGTATCTAGTTATACATTTTCACAATTGAATGACGATGCTTTTTTGGGCAGTGTTTTAACTGATCTGATGGATGATCTGTTTGATATGAAAAATATCTATGGAGGTATACTAGCTGAATATCAAAAAAAAACTATCGCGCGTTCTAAGAAAAGTTTTAGTCTAGATTTCATACCTATAAATGAATATGTTATAAGGTCGTGTATAGATAATAATATTGTAGAAATAAAGTCAAATACTCCGAATGAAATTATTTTAATCGTATCATTAACTATTCCATTTAGGGATAACATATTCTTACTTGTAAAAAAGGAGATAGACAGCAATATTGTTATGCATGTAAAAAAAACGCATGAAGCTTTTTCAGATTATAAGGATTTTAAGAATAGTCGTTTTAAATTAGAAATAGCGTTTGTGATAATATTTGTAATTCTTTCTTTGTTAATTATTTTAATTTCTATAAATTTCGCAATAATATTTGCAGCGCAATTCACTTCTCCAATTATAAATCTGATTAATGCGTCTGAAAAAATTAAAAATGGCAATTTATCAACAAGAGTAAAAATTGATAACAATATATCTCAAGAAATCAAACTACTCTCTATTACGTTTAATGATATGGTTTCTACAATACAGCAGCAACAGTTAGAGCAACAGAGTACAAATGAACAGTTAGATGAGAAAATTAATTTTATTAGTGGAGTTTTAGCCGGAGTATCTTCGTCTGTTATAGGGATAGATAAATATTTTAAAGTTACAGTGTACAATAACAACGCTAAGGAAAAATTTGGGGATTTGTTAGTTAAAGGTGCCGCAATTTTTAATATCTTGCCTCAAATATCAGAGCCTATTTGTAAGGTCAGAAAAAATGAACAGATGGAACTACAAATTAAGTTTAGAAACAAGCTAGAGCAGATGTTATTTTTTGTTAAAATTGCTAAGATTGATGGGCATGAATCATTATGGTACATAATCACTGTAGATGATGTAACTAGTCTTATAAATGCGCAGAAACAAGCTGCATGGTCTGATGTAGCTAGACGTGTGGCACACGAAATTAAAAACCCACTTACTCCTATCCAATTGGCTGCAGAAAGGATTTATCGAAAATATTGTAAACAAATATCACAAGAGTGTGACACATTTGCTAGTTTAACAAATAGCATTGTGCAACATGTTGGCGAAATAAAACGCTTAATTAATGAATTTAGCTTTTTCGCAAAAATGCCAGAACCTATATTGAAGAAAAATGATATACTATCTATTCTGAAACAGTCCGTACTATTTATGAAAAATGCAAATGAACACGTAGATTTTAAAATTTTTGTATCAACAATAAATAGAACAATAGAATCACGAATATCACAAAAATCTAATGTAGATAGGTGTGATATGCTAGTTGATGAGGGGCTGATAAGTCAAGTGTTTATCAACATTCTAAAAAATTCTATTACAGCTATGAATGAGGCGAATATTTCAAAACAATTTTCGATTTATATTACATTAAAAGTTACTCAGAAGTTCATAAAGATAATATTTGATGATAATGGTCCTGGATTCCCTGCAGATTCTATAGATAAACTTACTGATCCATATTTTACCTTGACTTCTAAAGGGAGTGGTTTAGGGCTAGCGATTGTGAAAAAAATAGTGCAAGGGCATTCTGGCACTATATCTTTCGAAACAGGCGAATTAGGAGGAGCTAGAGTAATATTGTCTTTTCCTAGCAATAGTGATATCCTCAATGCATAAAAAATTAGAGTAATTCGGCAGTGCCAAAAACAATATTAGTCGTGGATGACGATTCAGAAATTAGAGCTGGAATAGCTGAAGTGCTAGAAGACGAAGGGTATGTTGTTTTACAAGCAAAAGATCAAGATAGTTGCATATCTATTATAAAACAAAAGCCTCCATCTTTAATATTATTAGATCTTTGGTTAGGTCATGATGAAGATGCTGGAATCAGTATATTAGAAAAAATAAAGAAATTGAACAGTTATATTCCAGTAGTTATGATATCTGGACATGGTAACATTGATATCGCTGTTACAGCTATAAAGAAAGGTGCATATGATTTTATTGAAAAGCCTTTCCAGTTGGATAGACTACTTCTTACTGTTAATAGAGCTATAGAATCTA
>CAYLKK010000061.1:0-4847 GCA_964384495.1 uncultured Alphaproteobacteria bacterium | reverse complement strand
ATAGATTGCAAAGGTATTCTTATTTACCTAGAAATAATACAGATAGATTAGATAATTATTTCTTAAATCCATTGAGTGATGTATCTACAAAATTTTTGTGGATTTCTCCATTAATTCGTGGTTGGAAATTAGCACTGTCGTATTCTCCTGATTCAAATAGAATGCATTTTTGCGACTATAAAGAAACAATAAACAGTAAGAATGTACTTTCTGGTGTGTGTTCTTACGAAAGAGGCTCAACAAGCGGTTTAAACTATAAATTTCTTGTAGGTGGGAAGGTCGGAAGACATAGAAAAAAAGATGTGAGATCATTAAACTCATATTTATTTGGTGGTGGAATTGGATATAAAAATATATCATTTGAATTTAATTACATCAATAATAAGAAATCATTTACAAGTTTGAATGATACGTTCGGTGACTCTGGAAGAATATATAAATACAAGATATCTTGCAATTTTGGTGATCACATAGTGTATTTAGGATATATATTTAGAAAAAAAACAAACAATTTAGCTAAAAAAAATCAAATAAGTACCAAAAAAGTTGGATTTGAGTATTGCGTTAACCATTTGTTAACTTTTCTATGTGAATATAGAAGAGTAAAAACATATACAACAACTTTAGAAAAACTAGGCAGTAAACATAATGTGTTTGCTGCCGAATTTAAAATTTCACATCCAAATAATTTTTGAAAAGTCAGATTAAAGTAATAAACTGAACTCTCTATTTAGGAGTTCATAAGTGACTTGTATTTTAAACCCTTCGTGTGGCTATTATTAGTCTGATTTTGTTTTATTATTTAGAAATTATAATTAAAGCTTTATGCATTTCTTCAGCGCTTTTTAATATACCTTTTTATCGGCGAGTAGTCCTTTCAAAAGACATCATTTATAATACAATATCCCTCGACTCTCTTCTCCAATATTTCGTTCGGATTCTGTTTTTAATCTGCGCTTTTAATTTGCGTTGTAAAAAACATTTGCAATATCGATTGTAATGTAATATACTTCAAACAGTTTAGTGGGCACTTAGCTCAGTCGGTAGAGCTTCTGACTTTTAATCAGGAGGCCGCAGGTTCGAACCCTGCAGTGCCCACCATTCTTTAGTTTGATGTACATGATACTTTCACATAAAAATTTTTTGCTGCATAAAAAAGTGAAAAATATCGCTATTGGCAATGTAGTGATGATATTCGCTTTGCTTATGAATCTTTTTACAGATACAATTTGCAAGGGGTTTTTGCTTGATTATACAGCCCCTCAGGTCGTGCTTTTTCGTACAGTATCACGGCTAATTCCGATTGCTACTATTTGTGTATTTTATAGATATAATCCATTTGAAACTAAAAAAGGCAAAGAGCATGTTTTTAGAGCAATAATTGCTTCTATTAATACAATACTTTTCATTACTGCATACAAATATTCTGCAATGACAGAGGTACATGCTATTGGCTATATGACAGCATTGTTTGTGTTGCCTTTCAGCTATTTTATACTAGGAGAAAAGATAACTGGAAATATCCTAATATCTATAGTGCTAGGTTTAATAGGGGCATTACTTATACTTAAACCAAATTTAAATGCTGAGGCTTATCTAAATCTTGGTGCTTTGCTAGCTCTATTTGGAGCTATATTTTCTGCATTGAATAATGTTCTTATTAGGCGTTTAACAAAAACAGAAAACATATATGTAATAATGTTATATCATAATGTAGTTTTATTCTTTATTTCTTTATTCTTTTCGTATAAATATTGGGTTCCTATTCATGATGGCTATTCTTTGCTAGTTTATTTTTTATTAGTCGGAATTTTGGGGACTTTATCTCAATATTTAATTCATTATGCCTTCAGTTTAACAAAAGCATCAGAACTCGCTGTAACATGCTATGTAATTGCTATTCCTGTTATATTTGTTGATATATTTTTTTGGAATATAAAGCCAAATATATATATAATATCTGGTTTGGTTCTGATTATTTTTTGTAATTACCTTGTAATCAGTAAAAGGGCTACATAAAATATTATTTATGTTTATTAGTTATAAATCATATGAATCATTATCGTAATACTGTTTGGCTTGCTCCTATGGCTGGAATAACCGATGCACCTTTTCGCAAGTTGGTTTTAAAATTTGGTGCGTCTTTTGTTATTTCTGAGATGGTGTCATCAGAGGCTATATCTCGAAAAAATGAAAAAACGTACAAGAGGTTGATTCAGTTTGATAATAGTCAAGATAGAATAGTTCAAATTTTTGGAGATGTGCCACACACTATGGCTGAAGCAGCAAAAATGTGTGTAGATTTTGGTGCAACTCAAATTAACATAAATATGGGATGTCCTGCAAAAAAAATAGTGAACGGAAATGCAGGGGCAGCTCTTATGAAAGATGAAGATTTAGCATGCAGAGTTGCAGAAAATGTTGTGCGTGCAGTTGAGGTTCCAGTTTCAGTTAAAATGCGTTTAGGTTGGGATGAAACTAATAAAAATGCCACAATATTGGCTAATAAACTAGAAAATGTTGGGATATCTTTTTTGATCGTTCATGGTAGGACTAGGGCGCAAGGTTACAGTGGAAAAGCGGATTGGCAGGCTATTTGCAATGTGAAAAATGCAGTGAATATTCCTGTGATTTGCAATGGCGATATTAATGAAGAAAGTTTTGGAAAAGCTTTAGCGGAGTCGAAATGCGATTGTCTGATGTTAGGGCGTGAAGTTTTAGGCAGACCATGGATTCTATCAAATATAATCAAAATGATGAGTGAAAATGGTTCGGTTCCATTGAGACCAAATACCGAGGAACTTTTCAATATTATTCTTGAGCACTTTGAAGAGAATCTGTTATTTTATGGTACTGAGGCAGGAATAAAGGTTTTTAGAAAACATTTTTGTTGGTATAGTAAGGGATTACATAATGCATCGAATTTTAGACAATCTATAAATACACTTGAAAATGTAGATGAAATAAAGGAAAATCTAAACAAGTTTTTCTTGTCGTATAGTTTTTAATGCAACGGAGAATATCGCATGCATACAGAAAAAGTTAGTTTAGCAAAATTGGTTGAACGAGAAGTTGCGGATTTTTTAGAAAAGCACTCTGACGAAGTCCCTCCAGCTAATGTATATAAAACTGTCATTGGTGAAATAGAAGGAGCTATTTTTAATGCAGTTTTAAAATATACGGCAAACAATCAAACAAAAGCAGCAAAGATACTAGGAATTAATAGGAATACTCTACGTAAAAAACTAGATGAAATATGAACTGTTATTTTACAGTTTTACTTTTGGATGTATTAGTTTGGCTGTCTTGTATTTTGATGTCTAAATACTTCTTAACTACGTTAAAAAATTTTGTTATGTTTTGATAGCTGTGAGCTGAGCTATTTTCTATATTTCCATTGTTCGACGCGTCTGTTTTCATATATTGAGATAAAACTGATTTTTCTACTGTAGATTGATCTACTGCTGTTTTTGTTACTTTCTTTAAAATATTTAGCAAGCTTTCTATTTCTGACAAAGTGTTATGCATTTCATTAGCTGCTGTTGCTGATTGAGTTTGTTTTAATGCATTATTTGTCGTATAGAATGCACTAATTGCTTTATTTGCATTATTTATATTTTTTATTATAACAGGTATTCTTGACGCTAATGTGTTGAAGATAGAGGCGATAATAGATTTATCATCCAAGTTTTGGATGGAATCTAAATCTTTTTTTATTTGTTCTGCTTCATAAAAAAGGGAATCTAATCTTTTTTCTGCGTCTATTATTCTAGCTTCAGGTACAATGACAAATAACTCTTCACAATATGCAGAATTATGTAAAGAGCTAAATATACAAAAGAGTGTTGAAAATATAAGAATTCTATTCATATATAAATATCTTATAATCTAAGCATTAATTTTGTGTAAAATACTGCGAAAAACTATCATTTTTAAATTTTTTAAAATGGCTATTCATAACAATAAAATATTTCTGTGTGTTTTGGTGACCTGTGGTACAATTCACACGTTTTGGGGGTAGTTCAATGTCTTGTCATTTGATGAATAGTACAAATACAGTTATTCCGACAAAAATTGTAGATTCAGTGAAGATTCGGTATCTGTCTGCAATTGAAGAAGTGCTAGTCCCATTAGCGACATTAGAAAGCCCTTTATTCTATTCTGTGTGTAGAGGTGCAAAAGTAGCAGAAAATTGTGGAGGAATTTCAGTTTTTGTGTCTCAGGATACGATGAGTAGGTCTGTTATTTTGAAATGTAAAAGCTGCAATGAAGCTATGTCGATATCAGAAAATATCATAAATGACAAATGTATAAAAAAAATTATAGAAGACGGTAGTCAGTATACAAAATTTGTAGATTTATCAAATGAAATTGTAGGTAATTTATTATATGTTAGATTATGTATAGAATCTGGAGAAGCCTCAGGTCATAATATGGTGACAAAAGCTGCACAAAATTTTGTTAATTTTGTGATAGCGAAATATGATTGTGAGTGTATCTCTGTTTCTGGAAATGTATGTGTTGATAAAAAAGTGTCAGCTATTAATTCAATATGTGGCAGAGGGAAACGCGTAAATGCTGAAATTATTATTTCTCCAGATGTGTGTAAATCATTGTTACGTACTACGCCAGAAAAAATTTGTGAATTAAATATAACAAAAAATTTGCTTGGTTCTAATTTAGCTGGTAGTTTAAGGAGCGCAAATGCTCATTTCGCAAATATATTGCTAGCTATTTATTTAGCTACTGGGCAAGATGCAGCTAATATTGTAGAAGGTTCGCAAGGCATAACGTACGCCAATTTGCAAAATGATGGAAGCTTATATTTTTCAGTGTATTTGCCGAAT
>CAYLKK010000060.1:0-4935 GCA_964384495.1 uncultured Alphaproteobacteria bacterium | reverse complement strand
ATATATTGTGTGGCTTAGATAAGTTTTCTCGTGGAAGATTATTTTTAAAAAATGTTGATATAGCTAATTATTCAGAAGATGAATTAACTAAGTTAAGGGTAGAAAATTTTGGTTTTGTATATCAGTTTCATAATTTGTTGCAAGAATTTACAGCTATAGAAAATGTAATGCTTCCACAAATATTTAGTGGCGTTACAAAAAAATTAGCAATTGAAAGGTCTCAGTATATTTTAAATTTATTTGGATTAAGTAATAAATTTAATTCTTTGCCATCTGAGCTATCTGGTGGACAAAAACAGAGAGTCGCAATAGCAAGGGCGCTGGCGAATTTCCCAACTATTTTTCTTGCAGATGAGCCAACAGGTAGTTTAGATGTTGATACTTCGAAGTATGTAATGGATGAAATGCTACGAATATTAAGTGATATGAATATATCAGCTGTCATAGCGACGCATAATACTGAAATAGCGTTATTATTAGATCGAAAACTTTGTTTTGGAATTAAAGATGAAAAAAGTTAAACAGATAGTTTTCCCAATAGCTGGAAAAGGGACTCGTATGGCTCCTATTTCTAACTATATTCCCAAAGAGATGATTCCTGTTATAGATAAGCCTGTTATTCACTTTGCAATAGAAGAAGGAATAAATGCAGGATTTGAGGAATTTATTTTTGTTACTAATCCAAATAAAGCGATTGTACAAAAATACGTTGAAGAAATGTTTCCTGATATTAAAAGTATTTTTGTAAATCAGTACGAACCTAAAGGCCTTGGACATGCAATTTTATGCGCTCGGGATTATGTTACAGAAGGCAGATTCGCTGTTTCTTTAGTCGACGATTTAATTATAAATTCGAACCCATTCGAGGAAATGTTATGTGTGAAAAATATCGACAATGTAGTCGCTGCAATGGGAGTAAGTTGCGATGAGGCTGGTAGGTATGGAATTTTTATGTACCATGAGAAAAATGAGAATTTAATGCACTCTAGTGAAATTATTGAAAAGCCTAAAGATCCATGTGATATTGCAAAGCGAGTGAAGTGTGGCCTATATGCTGTTATGGGGCGATATTTATTGAGTAGTCGCATATTCGAGTATTTAGAAAAAATTGAAGTAGGAAATGACAGAGAAATTCAGCTAGCTGATGCACTGAATCCACTGCTTAATTCAGGAGAAAAATTGGCAGGTTGTATTGTTTCTGGAAAAAGGTTAGACTGCGGAGATAAGAATGGTTTTGTGCACGCTTTAATTAATATATTGTTAAGCGATGAAGGAAATAAAAAAATGGTGTATTATATTTTAGGGGAAAAGACATGAATATAGCGGTAATAGGAACTGGTTATGTCGGATTAGTATCAGGAGTTTGTTTTGCTGATTTTGGATTTAATGTAACTTGTATTGATACAAACCATGAAAAAATTGATATTTTAAACAATGGTGGCGTGCCAATATATGAGCCTGGTTTGTCAACTTTAATAAAAAAAAACGTAGATGCCAATAGGTTGTTCTTTTCTACGTCTTTATCTAATGCTGTAGAAAATGCTGACATTATATTTATAGCAGTTGGTACCCCTAGTAATGAGGACGGAAGTGCAAATTTAAATTATGTTTTTTCAGCTGCAAATGATATTGCTGCAAGTATAAAAGAAAATGCTGTTTTAGTAGTGAAGTCTACTGTCCCTGTAGGTACAACAGCAAAGGTGAAAAAAATTTTAGAAAAAAATGGGAAAAATAACAGTGTCGCATTTAATCCAGAATTTTTAAAAGAGGGGGCTGCTATTGATGATTTTATGCACCCAGATAGAGTTATTTTAGGTGTTGAAAGTGAACATGCAAAAAAAATGTTATCTCATGTTTATCGTCCTTTGTATGTATTTAATACTCCTATAGCTTTTATGAATTTAGAGTCAGCTGAGTTATGCAAATATGCTTCAAATGCATTTTTAGCTATGAAAGTTTCTTTTATAAATCAAATTGCAGATTTGTGTGAGAAATGTAACGCAGATGTAAATGACGTCGCTTTAGCTATGGGGTTAGATACAAGAATAGGCGCAAAGTTTCTTCAATCTGGTCCTGGATTTGGTGGTTCTTGTTTCCCTAAAGATACGTCAGCTCTTAGCGATTTTGCTAAAAATGAATATGGCATCAATATGACTTTGGTTGATGAAACGATTCGTTACAATAATAACCGTAAAGTTGGTATGATCGATAGAATTGTAAATGCTTGTGGCGGTAGCGTTCTTGATAAGAAAATTGCAATTCTTGGTGTCACTTTCAAGCCAAATACAGATGATATTCGAGATGCACCGAGCCTAGATATTATCCCAGGTTTGCAAAAACTTGGAGCAAAAATAAAAGTGTTCGATCCATCAAATTCGAAGGAAGCAAAAAGGTGTATAGTAGACGTCGAATGGAGTAATGATATATATTCAGCATGTGATTCTTCTGATGTAGTAGTTGTACTTACTGATTGGAATGATTTCAGATCTATTGATTTATGCAATTTAGCTCATAAAATGTACGGTAATATATTAGTTGATCTTAGAAACTTGTATTCGCCTAGCGAAGCTAAAGATGCTGGTTTGAATTATTATTCTGTCGGGAGAAAGTAGTTGTATGATGTACATAAATAGTATTTTTGATGTTATCGGTCAGTATGATGCTGTTTTTTGTGATATGAACGGAGTTTTGCACAATGGAATAGATTTGTACCCTAACGTCACTAAAACAATGGAAAAATTAATTGAGCTAAAGAAAGAAATTATATTGATTTCTAATGCTACAAGAACTGCGGAAATGGTGCGTGAATCGCTAGTTGATATGGGTATTTCAGAAAATAGCGTAAAAAATGTTGTAACGTCTGGGGATGTATTGCGATCATATATTGTTGAAGGAAAAGGAGTATTTGCTGAGCTAGGAGGTAAGTATAATTTTTACGTTTTTGGAAACGCGGGATTTCTTGATGGTTTACAAGGGGTATCTATCCACGCACAAATTAATGTTGTTGAAAATTTAGATGATGCTAATTGTGTATTAATAAACGGAGTACCAGCAAATATTAAAGTTGAAAATAATGAGATTTTGCAACGTCTTTTGAATAGTGGGATACCATTTGTTTGTACTAATCCAGATCATATAGCATTACATGGTGATTCTTTTGTAGAGTGTCCTGGGTACGTATCTGCAGTATACAAGGATATGGGCGGCTATGTATATGAGTTTGGTAAACCTCATCGTGCTATATATGATTTTACGTTCTGTAAGTATCAAGATATTTTGGTAAGTAAGAAAATTTTGTGTATAGGGGATACATTAATCACTGACATCAAAGGAGCCCATGATTACGGTTTAGATTCAGTGTTAATTACTAGTGGCGTTTTGAGAAAAATAAAGAAAGAAAAAACGTCTATTTCTGATATATGTGCGATGCACGGTGTTGAGCCTACATATTACACAGAATATTTTGGGGTATCAATTTAATAGGAGATGTTTTATGTTTAAATTTATAAAGAGATTATTGTTGGCGTATATACTTTTGTTTCCGTTGTATTTTTCGTATCTTGTTGTTTTTACGCCATTTCAAGTTTCTGATTTGTTTTCTGATAGAATATCTTTGTTGAGAGAGCGTCCAAAAAATATAGAGAAAGATATAGTCGTAGATTTGACAAAAATTGGTGATGCTGGAGGAATGGCTGCTTATGCTGAGGGTATTATGCGGTATATGCTTGATATACGACCTAATTACAGGTGGATTATCCTACATCAAGGAGAAGCTTATGGGAATAAAGATTTCAAACGTTTTTTGAGCGATTATAAAGACTCACATAATAATCTTGTAATGGTCGATGTAAATTCTAAATGTGATTTTCTTTTTAAATGGTTGTACTTTATAGCGAAATCTCAAGCATTTGTAAAAATAGACGAAGTATTTTCGAAATGGTTGTCTAGTCAATCAGTGGAATTTAATGATACTTTCTATAGATTTAAACAGTTATTTTTACATGGGAAATTGTTTGCAGATAGACATTGTGATTTAATGTTTTCTTTAGCTACTCCAGCTTGTAGTTTTGGGTATGGAATTCCTCAAGTGTCTGTTATACATGATGTTATTCATTTAGACGCTCCGGCTATTGTCTCGACAATGTCTAGTTTAAATCATAAACGTGCTTTTCCAAATAACTTTAATACTTCTACAAAGTTGATTTCTATATCGAATTTTACAAAACATTGCATAATGAAATATTTTGCAAATATAGATCAAGGGAAAATTGATGTTATTAGGACTCAAATGGCTGGCAGGTTGCCAGATATTTCCTCAGAAACTCTAGAACAAACACTGAAGAAATTTGGATTGCAAAAGGGCAAGTATTTTGTTTTCCCATCAAGATTTTGGTCTCATAAAAATCACTCAGGCTTAGCTGCAGCGTTTGCAAAAATGTTGAAAGAAAATGAAGTTGATTCTGAGTTTAAATTAGTATTTATGGGCGGATATAAAAATAGCAAAGGGTCTTTGATGAAAACAGCCAAGCGTGCAATAGATACGATTAAAGAATGTAAAATTGAAGATAGAGTAATCTTTACTGGATATACGACAAATGAGGAATTTCAATCGATTTTGGAAGGGGCTTTAGCTGTTGTAAATCCGACGTTTTACGAAGGCTTTGGTATGCCTGTAGCAGAAGCTATGTTACAACAAAAACCTGTCGTTTGCAGCAGAATAGCCAGTTTGCCTGAAGTTGGTGGGGATGCTGCTTTGTACTTTGACCCTTTTGATGTAGATGATATGGCGAGCAAATTATATCAAGTTTACTGCAATGCTGATCTTAGAAAAATTATGATAGAAAAAGGTAACGAGCAAGTGAAAAATTTCACTAACCAAGAAAAGATGCTTGGAGATATGGTAAAATTGTTAGATAATGTGATGGCAGAGACAAA
>CAYLKK010000059.1:0-4946 GCA_964384495.1 uncultured Alphaproteobacteria bacterium | reverse complement strand
AAAGCGACATAGAGAAATGGGCATATTTCTTTAAAAATGCAAGCCACATAGATCCAGAAGATTTAAAGAAAGTTTTAGATGAAGAATCAGAGCTCGGTGAAGCATATAAAATACTGGAAAGATCATGCTACACTCCAGATCAATTGCTAGAATATGAACGCTTTGCATGGAAAGAAGAGGAAATTCAAACTCGTATAGACGACGCGATAAAACAAAGCAAAGAAGAAGGCATCGCTGAAGGCGAAAAAATCGGCATCGAAAAAGGAGAAAAAATCGGTATTGAGAAAGGAAAAGCAGAAGGCGAAAAAATTGGCATCGAGAAAGGCGAAAAAATCGGTATCGAAAAAGGAAAAGCAGAAGGCGAAAAAAAAGCCAAAATCGAAACGGCTAGAAATCTTATAAAAATTGGGTTAAGCGTTGATCAAATATCGTTAGCTACTGGTCTTTCCGTTGAAGAAGTAGAAAGTATATAAGTAACAGTTTATTCGCACAATGTGCTTACTAAAATTCGCGAAACATATATCACAAACTGATTCTATTTGACTATATATCGATATTTTTGATAACATTAAAATGATTGTTTTGGTGTTATGGGTATACCGGACAATTTATATTTTTTTGGAGATTTAAAAGTGCCCAAATTAAAGACGAAGAGTTCAGCTAAAAAGCGAATAAGCTTTACAGCGACAGGAAAACCTAAAGTCGGTTTTGCATTTAAGAGACATAATTTGAGAAAAAGACCTCAAAAGATGAAGAAGCATGCAAGAGGTACAATGATTATCGAAGCATGTGATAGAAGAATGATTTCACGTTTAATGCCATACAGATAAGGAGGAATAATGTCGCGTGTAAAAGGTGGAGTGACGTCTAGAGCCCGTCACAGAAAAGTCATTACAATGTCTAAAGGTTTTCAGGGACGTTCAAATAACTGTTTTCGCCCTGCTTTAGAACGTTTAGAAAAATCTTTGCAATATGCTTACAGAGATAGAAGAAACAAAAAGCGTGATTTACGCCGTTTGTGGATAGTAAGGATAAACGCAGCTGTTCGCGCTTACGGAATGAAATACTCTCAGTTTATCAATGCATTAAGTAAAGCTAACATTACTGTTAATAGAAAAATGTTGGCAGAAATGGCTGTGAATGATAAACCTTCTTTTGAAGCTATTGTTCGAAAGGTCAAAGCTACGATTTAATTGTAGGAGGTCGCTGTGGATAACGATTTTAACAAAAAAATTTGCGAATTACCTGATGGGTATACCCCCTCAGAGAATGAAGAGTTTATGAGTCCAATGCAGTTGGAGTTTTTTAGACTAATGTTGTTAAAATGGAAAGAGGATATAACTTCAAACTCTGGTGAAGTCCTCCGTTATCTACAGGAAGACACAAATCCAGGCACAGACTTTGGAGATAGAGCAGCTGTAGAAACAGATTTAATTTGTGAATTACGTGCTCAGAGCAGAGCAACAAAATTATTAAGTAAAATTGATGCTGCTTTGTCTAGAATTTTTAATGGCACGTATGGATATTGCGTAGAGACTAGAAACCCTATAGGTATAAAGAGATTGATAGCAAGGCCTGTTGCCACATTGTGTCTAGAAGCGCAAGAAGCACACGAAAGAAAAGAACTGTCAACAAAGAAGTAAGGAAATACGAAATATGGCAAAAGACAAGAAACAAATGACATTCAAAGAAGAGTGTATAGATTTTTTAAAATTTGCGTTAATATTTGGGATTTGTTTCTTTGGCGCAAGATCACTTATTTTTGACTACTTCATAGTGCCATCAAGTTCTATGTTCCCTAACCTTCTTGTAGGAGATATGCCTCTTGTAGAAAAATGGCCATATGGGTATTCAAAACATAGTTTTTGGTTCAGCCCAAATATTTTTGATGGAAGAGTACTGAAACAAAGAGATGTTAAGCGAGGAGAAGTCATAGTTTTTAAAGGTAGTGGAAAATACAGTGAAATTAACCTGATAAAAAGGGTAATTGGCCTTCCTGGAGACACAGTGCAAGTTGTCAATGGTGACGTTTTTGTGAATGGCACACCAGCTGTGCGCAAATATCTTAAAGATATAATTTACGTAGATGAACAAAACAATTCTTACAAAGTTCTAAAATTATACGAAGAAACTTTACCAGAAAGCGATATAGTACATACTGTAGCATATGATGACGATGGCATTGGTTCTCAACCAAATAACACAGAAATATTCCATGTTCCAGCAGGACATTATTTCGTTATGGGCGACAACAGAGATCACTCGACAGATAGTCGATGCGGCTTAGGTCTAGTTCCAGAAGAAAATTTAATGGGACATGCGATCAGAATCATACACTCTATTGCAAACAGAGTAAGATTGTGGGAGCCTTACCTTTGGCTGCAAAATATTAGATATAGCAGAATTTTGCAAAAAATCATCTGATTATAGTAAAATGGAAATTATCCACACTTGAATATTTCTTTTGATCTATTCATCTGTTTAGTTATATTTATCTCGGGAGATTTTATGAAAATATTAAAATCATATTTTGCGATAACAACTGCGATTTCTATTTTAGCATTATGCAATGCAGAAGAAGGCTTTTATCAAAGAAAGTCACTGTATAGCGGCACTGCAACCACAGGAAAGTTTTTATATAGCGGCTATGATACTAGAACTGCAGCAATGATAGAAACTGAGAAGCAGAAAATTCCTACTAAATATACAAAATCTTTTGATAGTCTGGGCTATGACAATCATCAAAATCAGTATGTAAAAAATATAGCCTTGAAATTTGCAAATTGCAATTACACTGAAAAAATTATGGCAACTGATAAGTGGGATGAATTCGATTTTTTCAATAATTTTTACTTTAATAGGATTGTACCAATAAACATTTATGGGCATGAAGCACTAAAAAAAATTACAGACAAGTTAAGCAATTTTCTCAAGGATCATGCAACAATTACAATTGATAGCAGTGATATAGATACACTTATTAAAAATATAAATACTGCGGAAACAGCAAAAGAATCAACGTTTCAGCAGAAGGTACTTCTTTCTGATGCCATAAAAATGATGTTACCTGCTTATTTTCATACCTTAACAGAAATCGCGACAAAAGCGCTATTGCCAGAATTTACTTTAGATGGGAAAAGCGCATTAAAAGATACAACTGCACTTGGGAACGCGCTTCGATCTCTCGTATTTAGTAATGATGGCAAATGGGAAGATGACAATTATGTTAAACAACAACTAGATACATTTTTTACATCATACAAAAAATATATAGCGCCATTCGACCTGTTTATGATCTTAAAGACAGTTCAAAAACACAACGGATGCCCTGTAATAAATTGGCATATTAGTAGATTGATGAAAATAATGCACAAAAAAGGCTCAATATATATCGTGAACGAAGAAAAGTTAGTGGAAGAAGGAAAATTAGCTGCAGACGATTCATCTCAAGGGAATGGCTCAGTAAGATCGCCTTTGTACGCTCAATATAAACATATATATGACAAAACTACAATATATGCAGATATGCATAAACTGCAGAATAATGTTATAAGCAAAAAAGTACAATTTACAGAAAAATTTAATAACGCTGAATTTGCTCTTGAAAAGTATAACAATAAGCGCTGCGTAACTGCATGTTATCCTAACGATACCACATACGATTCTGGTGGCGGCATGATGGGCGCAGTTAATAATATGAGCATAAACAGTAACCAAAAATGCACTTTTGAAAATAGTGTTTTAGGTGTGTCAAATATTCATCCTATAAGTTCAAAGTTAGCCTCACAGAATCCATTACTCGCAAAAGATAAAACATTCATTGTTGGTCCTCACATTCAAGCTATGATTTCAAACGATTGTGACTTGAAATGCAATAATATAATCCGGAAAAATTATGGTGTAATGTGGAGTACGAGCGGGCAAAGCAAAGACAGTCTACCAAATGGAAATCAAAGAAAATATATTCCTAATTTCTATAAAAATACGTACAAGCATTTAGAAACAAGCAAGAATGATGGAAGATATGCTATGAACATTATACAATCAGTAATCCTTGCTATAAACAACGAGTATGATACGTTCTATTTAGGTGGATTAGCAGGATGTGGTATATGGAATTACTTTAACAAGACATCTGGAGCAAAAGAAGTCGCTTCATTGTTAAAACCTATTCTCACAGATTTGTTTCAAATTATTGATAAAGCGAATCTTGATATATTATTATCAAGTGGAAAAGGAGCAGAATCATGGACTCAAACACTACAATCTGCTTGGAATCAAATTAAAAATTAAGTCGTATGACTCGCGCACAGTTTATTTATTGTGCGCGTTTTAATATAAACACAGCGATATTTAAAACCTATCAATTTCCGCAACGATTGACTTACATTGCGTTGCGGATGTTAAACAAATTGAATTTTTCAATTTATTCCTAAACCAAGTCACTTGTCTTTTCGCATACTGCCTAGACGATATATTCATCATTTGAATAGCGCAATTTAAAGATACTTTTCCTTGGATATGAGCCCACAATTCTTTATATCCAATTGCTTTTGTTATATTTGTTTGTAAATCGTAATACTTTTTATAGTATTCTTTTACCTCGTCTATCACACCTGCCTCGATAAGACATTTCGTTCTTAATTCTATGTTTCTTACTACATCACCTCTAGATGGATTTAAAAAAACTTTCAATATACTACGAGGCTCCTCAATATTATTTTGATCTTCTCGAAAATCAATTATAGATTTTTTTGTAAACAAAAAAACTTCATATGCTCTCAATATTCTATGCGTATCTTCTTTTTTAATTACATTCGCAATTCTGCAATCTAAATTAACCAAATTTTGATAAAATTTATCTCTTCCAAGTTCATCAAATAGCTCCCTAGTATTTTCTCGTATTTCTTGAGGAACTTTAGGAGCATTAGGAACTCCGTAACATA
>CAYLKK010000058.1:0-4985 GCA_964384495.1 uncultured Alphaproteobacteria bacterium | reverse complement strand
TTAGCAAAAGGGAAAATCTTGCAATCTATGGGTAAACTTACGTTTGATAACGTAATGAAAGGAAAGCAAACAAATGTTTTAAATGAAGTTAAATATCAAGATCACGCGAAAATACATTCGATAGACGATGATACAAAACATATCGCTAGTTAATTGGAAAATGCCATGGCTGATAATAAGAACGATAAAGATATATTCGAATCAATCAAAAAAATGGTAGAGACAGACGAGAATTCGTCTGTCTTGGAACTCACTGACATGATCGGAGATGATGGGAAAATTGTAAAAATTAGCAAGAGCTCGTTAGATGATCAGCAAGGTGAAACTGATGTAACGACTTTTCTAAAGTTAATGCAAACTAATAATAAAGATCTAGGAGGTTTATTACCTGAACATTTAAGGAAAGAAGTCATGGCACACGAATATGCTGAATCTCAGAATAACGTTAGTTTGCAGGATTCTTCTCAACAGGATGTTCAACCAAATGTAGATGAAAGAATGGACAAACAAAATAATATTGTAAAGAGAGAAGATAGTTTAGAGCAACTTACCGCAAAAGCTATTGATGTTCCCACCAGACAAACAACCAAACAAAATCCATCTGCTATATCTAATACAGATGGAATAAAGCATAACGATGTAATTTTAGAAAAAGATCCAAACATTGTAAAACAAATTTTAAGATCAAATATTGTAAAAAGGGAAAATTATAATAAGAATTTAGAGGTAAAAATGACAGAAAATACAATATCAAACTTAACTAAGCATTTTGATGATGCAACAAACTTTGATGGAACTAGTGATTATGTAAAGAAAATTGTTCAATCTTATGTAAAATCATATTTAGATGATGTGCTACCTGATTTAGTAAGAAACACAGTTGAGGAAGAAGTAAAAAAAATGCTGAAAAATATGGCGTAAGAAGAATCTATGAAAAAGACCGAGACAAGAGGCAAGACAGTTTGGTTATATGGAATACATGCTGTTACTGCTGCTTTAAATAATCCTAATAGGAAAATTTTACGTTTTATTGTATCAAATAAAACTCAAATAGCAGAATTTCCTAATATTAAGTCTACAAAAGCAGAAATCGTAGATAAGCAGGTATTTAGTGATATCTTTGGAAAAGACGCGATCCATCAATGTTGTGCTGTTTTAACAGAACGTCTATGCAATGTTTTTTTAGAAGATATACTGGAAATTGATGATAATAGACCAATATTACTTTTAGATCAAATTACAGATCCACATAATGTTGGAGCAATACTTCGTTCTGCTGCAGTTTTTGGCGCTAAATGTATTGTTACAACAGAAGATAATGCTCCGATAGAATCTGCAGTTTTAGCTAAAAGTGCATCAGGAGCGTTAGAAATCGTTCCAATTGTTCGTGTCATTAATTTAGCGCAATGTATGAAAACATTGAAAAAACATAATTATTGGTGCGTAGGCTTAGATGAGCGTGGGACATCAAATTTACCTGAACTAGATTTTTCAATTAGATATGCATTTGTTATAGGTAGCGAAGGGAATGGACTAAGAAGGCTAACAAAAGAGTCTTGCGATATACTTGTACGATTACCAGTTTCTTCTAACTTTTCGACATTAAATGCAGCACAAGCATGTACTGTAACTTTGTACGAAAGTTTTAAAGGTAGAATATAATGAATGTTTTTAGAGCTTATTGTTTGGTAATTCCATTTTTGGTTTGCTCATGTGCTAGTGAAAAAGCGCTTTATGAAATGCAAAGCAAAAATCCACATATTAACATAGAAAAAAAAAGAGATCCATTCCAAGCATTAAATAGAAAAGTCACAAAATTTAATATTGCTTTAGATAAATATATGCTTAGAAATATTTCTATAGCATACAAATATGGCGTTAACGATAAAATGCGTGATTGTATCTCAAATTTTTTACATAACTTACGCATGCCATGCTCTGCAATATTCCATTTTATGTGTTTAAATGGAGAAGATACGACAAAAAGTGTATGGAGATTTTTAATAAATTCAACAATCGGTATTTTGGGACTATTTGATCCTGCAAGTAAGTTGTTTAAATTGAATTCAAAAGAAATTACATTTTGTAATGTTTTAGAAAATTACGGTTTGGTAGGTAAGCCTTATATAGTTCTACCAATTTTAGGTCCATCCTCACCTAGAGATATGATTGGATTTGTAGGAGGAATATTTTTAGATCCACTTTATTACGTATATCCAACATGGTTTAAGTTTGGCCAAAAACCAATTGAGGCTATTAACGATAGATCAAATAATTTTGAAGCTGTTGATAGCATACTATATAATTCTATTGATACATATACGACATTACGTGGCATGTATTTAAAAAGAACGGATGAAGAGATAGCATTAGAATTATTGATTGACTAGGTATAAGTCAGCAGGAGTTAAAATGGCAAAGATGTATTTTTATTATGCAGCAATGAATGCTGGAAAATCAACTAATTTGTTACAAGCTAGTCATAACTACACAGAACGTGGCATGAAAACAGAAATTTTTACATCTTCATTAGATAACAGATATGGTTATGGAGAAGTAACATCAAGACTAGGCATAAAAGCAAAAGCGACATTATACGATAATGATTTTAATTTTTTTGAATTTATGCAAGACAAAAAAGATACAGCGTGTGTGCTTGTTGATGAATCTCAGTTTTTAACAAAAGAACAAGTAGAGCAATTAGCACGTGTTGTTGATAAGTTCAACATTCCTGTCTTAGCATATGGATTACGCACAGATTTCCAAGGCAATCTGTTTGAAGGAAGCATGCGTCTATTAGCTATTGCAGATTCTATAAAAGAACTAAAAACTATGTGTTTTTGTGGATCAAAAGCCATTATGAACGCAAGGATTGATAAAGATGGAATAGTTTTGCGTTCTGGAGAACAAATAGAAATAGGAGGGAACGAATCGTATGTACCGCTTTGCAGAAGACATTTTATAGAAGGAATTACAGAAAATAAATAAGAGACAGCCATACATCTTAATAAGGCTGTCTTGCTTACAAATAGTCTACACAGTTAAGTTTGATTTATCTATTGGTCTATCGCCTTTTATCCAACCACACTGACATAATTCGCCTGTCTGCAAAGCATCTAGTACCCTCAAAACTTCAACTGGATTACGTCCGATTCCCATGTCTGTTACCATCGAAAAGCGAATTGTATTTTCTGGATCAACAATGAATAATGCTCTTTTTGCCGCACCAGATTCACAATCAAGAATACCTAGACTTGAAGAGAGAGTTTTATGAAAATCAGACATTAATGGATAATTTAGTTTATTTAAAGGAGTATGGTATTTTTTCCATGCCCAATGCACAAACTCACTATCTACACTACATCCTAAAACTTGAGTATCTCTATCTTGAAATTCTTTTAACAAATTAGCAAATCCAATAATTTCAGTAGGACAAACAAATGTAAAATCCTTAGGATAGAAGAAAATTACTTTCCAACCAGTATAAGTATTATTGCATATTGTTTTAAATGCATTGTCCATGTTTAATTGACCTGCAGTTTGCTCACTTAAAGAAACCAAAGAGAACTCAGGGAATTTATCACCGACTGTCAACATAATACAAAACCTCCAAAAATATATACAATTTTATGTTAACAAATTTTTTAAATTTATAGAATACATATTTTGATATTGTCTCATTTTTTGGTTCTCATAGATTTACGTATCTTTACGTAAAATGCTCCCTCTCCTCCATCTATTCTATCTGCACACGATACAACAGATATAAAAGCTGATAGTTCTCTCTCTACTCTTTCTAGAAAACTTTTTCTAATAGTTTTGTTGTTTTTCCAACTGCCACCAGTAATTACAATTATATCGCTTATTCCAATTGCAGCTTTTTCTATAATAAACTTCTCTAATTGCTCCATAGCATCATTTAGTGTAAAACCATGTAAATCTATTACATGTTCTTTTTTGAAATTTTTCCTTTCATTTTTCATGAGGTCTCTTACGCTTAAAAAATCGTCTGATTCATGCTTAAACATACTATTATTAAGTACGCTATCATTCAAATTTGGAACATCGTTTATGTTAAAGATTTTTTTAAAAAATACCTTCCTGTTTTTCCTTTGAAGTTTTTTAATACCATTAATATACTCTTCCCAATTCATTTCAACGTTCCAAGTGCTTTATAAAATTCGATATTTTTTTACGCCTTCTTTTTTGATCGGCTAATTTATACATATCAATTTTTATTTCAGGAATATCATTCGATAAATCTTCGTTATACAAAACTGAATACATATAATCGTGCCAAACTCTAGCAGGAATAGTACCACCTGTCACAGACTTTGCCATAGGGCTCATAACATCATTTCCTACCCACACGGATGTCGCTAAATTTTTTGCAAATCCAGCAAAACATGCATCCATACTATTATTTGATGTTCCACTTTTACCATATGCTTGAATTGGCAATTTAGCTTTTTTCCCTGTTCCATAATCTACTACAGATTTAAGCAATTTTTTCATTTTTTCGCAAACATCGTAACTTAATACCCGTTTTTGCTCAATGCGTTTTCTATATAGAAGTTTACCAGACTTAGTTCTAATGCTAATTATTCCATACGGATCAATTTTATAACCTGAGTTTAATACAGCGCAATAGCATGCCGTCAATTCAAAAATATTTGCAGCGCCACTGCCTAAAGCTATGGTTAGATCATTCGGTATATCACAAGAAAATCCTAATTTTCTAGCTGCGTTTTTTATACTCTTAACTCCAAATTTTTTTGCTAATCGAACAGCACATGTATTTACTGAATACGCAAACGCATCACACAAAGTCAGCTGTCCCCTACTCTGCCAATGATAATTTTTTGGAGACCAATTCCCAATTTTTATTGAATTATCTGATACATAATCTAAAGGATCTAAACCATTTTCTAAAGCATTTAAATAAACAAAAAATTTGAAAGAAGAACCTGCTGATCTTGCCCCCC
>CAYLKK010000057.1:0-5105 GCA_964384495.1 uncultured Alphaproteobacteria bacterium | reverse complement strand
ATGCAGTTTACTGTTTCTAAATAAAGGTCTTCGTACTTATCTTCACAGTAAATATACATGTTGATTATTTCACAAATCGACTTGATTGTAAGGAATCTTGTTTTATTCGCTAATCTAAATGCATGATTGGTCGATTTAATCAATTCAATATTAATTTGCCCAAGTTGTGAGTCAAGTCGCTTTTGTATTCGAAAATAGCAAAGATCTCCTATTTGTGGGATAGTGTAGTCTGTTCTTTTTAAATAGCCTGATATTTTACCATAATTTTGAGAAAATAAAACAATAACATAACCATTTTCACATGACGATTCGGAAGAAACAATTATACCATAATCCGCAATTTCCATCTATCTTGCCAAATTTACTTATGTTTTGTTAGTTCTACAAATACAGACTTCTTTGCATCTTTATATTCTTTTTCTGAACATACATCAATTTTGTCATTTGCAATTTTGATTTTACACTCATCTATACTCGGAATACTTAGCTGAAACTGTCCTTTTTCTAAAACACATATTATTAAAATCCCTTCAGGCACTACTATAGGCGATGAAACTCCGTCAGATTTTATATTCTTAATAATATCATTTAGTTCGTTAGGTAGATCTGATTCTATACTCTCGTTTTTTTCTGAAACAGAATACTTTAACTTTCTCGCGTATGAAATTAAATCTTTTGCTTTTTTGATATTCTTGATCTCTTCAGATAACTTAACAAACTGTCTTTCTAATTCAGAGGTATTATTCACATCTACTGGAACAATGACATTTCTCCAACTGACAGTTTTCTGGACTTCGCTTGATGCTTTTCTAATAGCACTAACTCTAATAATTGAAACGCCTAACTCAGACTCGATTATTTTAGAGCTACCTTGTTGCATTGTTTTTAATGCTTCATTTTCTTGTTTGATTGGCAATTGACCAACCGATATGAAATCTCCATCACATGAAGAATTAGATACAGTGAGTCCCGAAAATAAGTTAGATACGGAATGGAAAGGTATTCCAGCTTTTAAAAGAGTATCAATCTTACTTGCAAATCTTTTTGTTTTTTCAGAACTGCCAGAAAACGATATTTTGGGGAAGAATAATCTTTCCACTCTGTATGCGCGTTTCCCATATTCTTTAGATAATTTTTTTCTATAATTTATAGCTTCACTTTCTGATGGAGTAACTAAAGTTCCATATTTTGCGTTATTGTATGCTGTCCACGTTAATTGTCTACGAATTTGTGACATTATTGAGCTAACATCGATTCCTTTTGATTTTAAAATGTCAATAAGCTCTTTTCCAGTCATTCCATATGAAGCGGCTAGAGCTACAAATTCATTATTTACATCTTTGTTGGAAACAAATTCACTATTATACTGACTTAATTGTCTTTTGGCGTATATGTATTTAATGTACTCTTGGATCATAGACGATAGAATCGACTGTCTTAAAAACTCTTTATCCTCGGAGGTAATGTTTATTTGCGAAAAAAACAACAAAGAGTCTAAAGCTTTTTCTACATCTAGATTGGTGATAGCTTCATCGTCGATTTTTGCTTCAATCCAGACATTCGAATCATATTTTTTGCAAACTAATTCTGTGGAAAACAAACAAAATGCAAAAGCAAAAATAAAAAACAACCTATTCAATACAAAATACTCCAAATCTGTTTTTAAAGTATACTTAAAAATGGCTTGTTTCTCAAGTAAAGATGTATAAGGTTAAGAATATTGAGGCAGTGATTATCATTGTGATATTTTGTAACCCATGGAATATGTGAATATATTTATTGTAGAATATCTTATATGCTTTCATAGTCGAGTGATCCTTTGGAAAAAATTAAATTATATATCAATAATATCCGATCCCTCGACTCTCCTCTCCAATATTTCGTTCGGATTCTGCTTTTAATCTGCGGGCTTAATAAAATATGTCCATTTTCCTTGAGAAAAGCTTTGTTTTACTATAGAATTACAAAAATTAATGAATAAGTTATGAGATGACCATGAAAAATGAAAAAGTGTGTTTAGTATATGGTGGTGATTCGTCAGAACGAGAAATTTCTATAATTTCAGGGAGAGCGTATTTGAATGCGCTAAATAGATTGAATTGTGATGTTTTAGAGATAGATTTTAATGGCGATTTGCATGAATTATGTAACAAAATAACAGCTTTTTCTCCGAAGTGTATCGTTAATGGATTACATGGAGGTTCCGGGGAAAATGGAAATATACAATCTGTATTTAATTTATTAAAGATTCCATATACGCATTCAGGTGTTGTCGCTTCATCTATCGCTATGGATAAGTATATGTTTGGAATGCTATGTAAAGGTTGTGGATTGCCAGTGCCTGAGACTATGTTAGTTTCTAAACAAAAATTGAATGAAATTTTGATGGATTTCCCATATGTAATAAAACCTGTAGATGGGGGATCGTCTGTAGGTGTTTATATAATATTTAATGAAAATGATATAAAAAATATAGAGTGGTCATATGGTGAACATGCTATTATTCAAAAGTATATCCCAGGTAGAGAATTGACTGTAGGGGTTGTTGGAGGCCACTCTTTAGCTGTTACAGAGATAATTACAGATTTTGGTTTTTATGATTATAAAAATAAGTATGTTAGTAAAAATACACAGCATGTTCTCCCTGCAAATATAAATGAAAATACTACAAATAAATTAATGAAGTATGCTGAACTCGTTTATAGTACTGTAGGGTGTAGAGGGGCTGCACGTGTTGATTTTAGATACGATGAAGAGCATGATGAAATATACATTTTAGAAATAAATACTCAGCCTGGTATGACTGAAGTTTCGTTATTACCTGAGCAGGCGCAAAAGCAAGGGATATCTTTTGATTCATTAGTTAAATGGATGGTGGAACACTCGTGTTACGATGGGCAGTGAAAATATTTAAAATATGCGCAATAGCATGCGTGTGTATTTTCATGATTGTTGAGAAAAATAGAAACGATATTGTAAATATTTTTAACAGTGTGTTTAGTGTAAAACATATCGATGTATCAGGGAATCATTTTGTACAAAAAGACGAGATAATACTAAAATCTGGGCTAAAGAAATCTGATAGTATTTTTTCAAATAGCGTTGAAAACATTCGTAGTTTGATTCTTGAAATAGACGAATTGAAAAATGTTATGGTTATGAGAAAATTTCCTGATACATATAAAATATATGTAAGTGAACGTAAGCCAATTGCATACTTAAAACGTGGCAATAAATTGTTATTCGTTGATGAAGACAGTAATGCCTTTCCAATAAAAAGAATTCCATATGATAAGAATTTAGCGATCTTGACAGGTAAGAATGCTGAGGCAGAAGTGTCTGATCTATTTTCTATATTAAACAAATTCCCTGTACTTAAAGAGCATATTGCATTTTGTAATCGTGTGTCTGAACGAAGGTGGAATATTCAGACTAAGGCAAATATTTTGATCAAATTGCCTGAAAAAAATATACTTTCGGCTTTATCTTATCTTGAGAAAAATAGTCGCGGAGAGTTTTGCTTTCAGAAAGGTATAAGCATAATAGATCTTAGAATAAACGATAGAGTAATTATTCATAAGCTTGAAAATAGAAACAGGAGAAATAATGAAATATAAATATAAGCATAATGAAATTGTTTCTGTAATTGATATATGTAATACAAAGGTATGTTGTTGTATTGCTAGGCTATTAAAAAACAAAAAATTAGAGATAATTGGTTTGGGCTATTGCTCATGTTTAGGTATTTCTTCAGGTGTTATTACTGATATGAATTCAGTACAGGAATCTGTTGCAAAGGCGATAGAAATTGCAGAAAACCAGGCTAATTTTCAAGTAAAAAAAGTTTACGTAAACGTATGTGGAGAAAATGTAAAAAACAGTATACGAAAATGCGTTATTAATATAGGTGGTAGAATAGTGACAGAAGACGATATTCTTAGATGCCTAAAAAAGATGTATTGTGATAATAAATCTATTGTGTATTTACATAAGATCCCATTGTCATTTTCTATAGATGGATTAAGCGGTATACAAAATCCAGTCGGTATGTTTGCAGATAAACTAGAAATAGATGTGAATGTTGTTACTTCACCTAGAGCTCAAATAAACAATTTATTATTGTGTTTGTCTAAGTGCCACGTTAATGTGCAAAAAGTTATTGCTAATAGCTATTCAATAGGCGCATTGTTAAGTACAGATGGGTGTGAAATGATAGTAGATTTTGGAGGTAGTTCTACTGTTATTTCTTTTTTTTATAATGGGAATTTATGTGGTTCAGAAGTTATAAAATATGGAGGAGCTCATATCACAAATGAAATAGCAAATTCTTTAGGAGTAAAATATGCTGAAGCTGAAAGGTTAAAAGTACTTTATGGCCTTGCATTGAATATTAGTGATATCGATGATTCTAATATTTTATCGTTTAGCTTGGGTAATAATGATTCTATTGACGTTCCACATTTTTCAAAAACACAGGTGAATGGAATAATTCTCAAATGTATAAAAAATTTGATATCAGAGATAAAAGAAAGAATAAAATGTTCTGTATTTTGTGAAACATTCTGCTCTAATATAACAATAACTGGTGGGGCTAGTAACATGCTTGGGTTACAGGATTTGATAACTGCAGAACTTGGACAGAAAGTTCATATGAAAAATTTAAATGATTTTATCGTGTATTCTGACAGCGATATTTCTCAGAGCTTAACAAGTACATATGGATTAGTTTATGCGGCATACGAGTCTATGAGTCAAAATATTGAAAGTAAGAAGCAAGAGGATGAATGGAAATGGCTAAACAGATTCTATATAACACAAAAAATTTCTGAATGGATAAAAAAGAATATCTAATTAGAATCTTTAGGTGTTTTAAATCAGATAGATAAAGACTTAATAAATTTTTAATATATATATCTTAAATATTCTATATCTTGTCAAGGTAGAACGTATGGGTATATCTAGATTAAATGATGTCCAGTGGTATGAAGGTATGCTGTTATGTCCGCAACATTTTCAGCATTTTTCTGCAAATTTGACTGCAGACTTGTCTTATATAACTAACAATATGTTGATGTTTGCATATGGTGTAGATCAATTGCAAATAG
>CAYLKK010000056.1:0-5129 GCA_964384495.1 uncultured Alphaproteobacteria bacterium | reverse complement strand
AGCATAACTCAAATCTTGATCACTATATGCCCTTGTAGTCCTATATTTATCATTTATTAAATTGAGGTTACTTCGTTCTGAACTTGACGGTTCTAGCAATACAGTACCTTGTTCACATTTAACAAACTGCTCTAACAAATACTTGGCAGCGCCAATTTTGTTACCTTTACCGTTATATATTGGGTTACCAGATATCTTTTTTTTCCCATAACCGAGTTTTTTATCTATATTCTCACTATTAGCAAATATATACCCGTTCGCGCTATTTGATAAAACTGTATCAATTGTCTTCTGCGAGATGAGCTGCATACACTGAGCTAATTTTAATTCTTTTTCTTTTTCTTTTTGAATGTTTTCAGGTCTTGCCGCTTCTATTTTTTTTTGTTCTAGGTCACTACATAATTCACGGTAGTTCTTCACTTCGTCGATAATTTTCTGGTCATCACCAGTGTACAGCACATCCTTTAGTCTATCTGTATCCATAAAGTTAGAGTTTGATAGTTTCAAACCGTAATTACAAGCAGAAAACGAATCACATACCATCTTTAAAAATTCTTTAGGAGTTTGTCCGTACGCATATTGAGCATAACAAGCTTGATACAAAAACCTTTCCATAATTTTAGAGGCCAAAACGGAAGCATATAATGATTCGCCGTTAATATTTTGTTCTTCTCCTTCTTCGTCAATAACTTTCAAGGAATCAAGAACTTCAGAAGAATACAATTCATTTAATTTAACTCCCCCTTTCTTGAGCAAATCATTATATGCGGCACCCACATTGTTAATGGCTATCATAAAAGACAAATCCACATTAATATCAGTCAATTGTACTTCAATATCGTCAAACCTTATACTCGCATTACTATTGAAGCTAGAATAAAACCTGTCATTATTTTCTTGAATTTCGCTTGCAATATTACTTTGTTTAACGGCATTATTACTTTGTTTAACGGCATTTAATCTCGCATCAAGCACTTCCGAAACTTTGTACAAAGTTAACCCAGTCAAAGCATTTTTAATTATAGCATCTTTCCTCGACTCAAATGCATTTTTGAAATTGAACCAAAAAACGCGCATTGTATCTTCATCAAAGTGATTGCGTAAATTAAACCTGTCATATATATACCCATCCGTATCTAAAATCTTGTATTTATCTTTTATTCCCCAAACGAATGACTTTATACCATTATTTCCTTCGACAAAATCGTCGCCGAAAAAGCTAGCGTTTAACTCATTATACACATCACTTACAAAATCATGTGAAATCGCACAATCACGATTATCTAATATACGATTTTCGTATTCATCACAAACAGCCGCAGCGAGTACCCCGCTTAGAACCTCGACACTTTTAATTCTCTCAAGGACAGATTTAACAGTACCAGCATCCATTGTAGCACTGAATTTTCTTCCCCATTCATCTAACAATATAAACATGCGCGAGTTAGGAGCCGGCTCGAGCAAGCGCTTCGCGACAAATTCATCGCTTTTTTCAGAACAAACCCACCCAGATTCCGTTCCTGTATATATTCTATTTTCAGTAAAATTTCCGATATCAATAGTGCCATCTTTTATAAGCTGACCTTTGTCAAAAAAGTCATTAGCAAATTTTTTGGTATCTCTTAGCAATTGTTTTGCTTGTTCGTCTGAACGTAGACCAGCGCCGACATTATTAGGACGACTTTTCCTTAACAAGGACTTGACATGATCCTCTGAAAATTTTACTTCTATATTCTCCTGTTTGTAACACGCAAAATTAGAAGCAACAGCATTTTTTCTTGCTATAGCCTTACAAATTGCAGTAGTTCCATTTGAATACACTGGAGACGCATCTGAAGAAATAGCACATTGCACACCTTGTGTACCTAGTCCATTTCTGCCTATATACTGAGACACGCTATAATTAGAGATAGCACTAATTTTCTTTCCTTCAAAGATATCAACAACAAGCGCATTACTCATACACATAGCATCGCAAACAAACATAGAAGAGATAGATGCGCAAATTATTCTACTAATATTCATACATCACCAAAAAAATACTAATATGCATATGATACCACATGGGATATTAACAAACAAATAAAATCGGCAAAACTTAAAAATTATTTACATATTCTGACAATTAACCCAAAAAACACACTGAGCACAGGATTTAAGACCAGAGCTAGCGATCGTTTTTATGTGTTATTATTGAAAGAATTAGAGGTTAAGTATGGGAAAAACGTATAACGGTGAATTTAACTCGGATGTAGCTTTGATTGGAGAACTTACTGTTAGCATAGACTGGACTCTAAAAAATCATTCATAGAAAAGTAACCGTGTTTTTTAGCTAAAACCCACTCTGCGATACTTACAGCTCCTTCTGCAAAAATACTTCTATCGTAGGCTTCGTGTAATATCTGGAGCTTATCTTTTTCTCCAAAGAATGTTACTACATGTTCGCCTACGATCTTTCCGCACCTTCTATCTAAAATTTTGTTTTTTCCTACTCCAGCATGTTCTGCTAAAAAAATAGCCGTTCCAGAAGGGGAATCTTTTTTTGCTTTATGATGCGTATCCAAAATACTTACGTCATAACCATGCAAAATATTAGATGATTTTTTGACAAACGCTGCCATCAAATGAATAGCTATGCAAAAATTACTGGCATAAAAAAATGGAATTTTTTGAGAAGCATTTTCTATTAATTCTTTTGTCAAATCAGATAATGCTGTAGTTCCGCTAATTATTGGTTTCGAATGAGAAACACAATACGGAATAATTTTACTTAACGCTGCATCGTTAGAAAAATCTATAATTACATCTGAATGTTTAATAATATTTTCGCATTCTGTTAAATCTGATTTAGAAGAAATCCCTCCAGATAAACAATATTTATCAGAATTATTTATAATATTGCATACTTGTTGCCCCATTCTTCCTGTAATCCCGACTACACAAATTTTAATCATATCTAAATACCTCTATAATTTGTTATTGCACTGATAACGCCAAGCAAGCTATTTATCTCCTGCTTTGTGATTTCTGAACGCATAAAAAAATTTCTAATTGTCATAAACATAAGATCATGTTTTTCTTCATCTCTAAAATATTTTTTTTCAACTAGCATTTTTTCTAAAATGTTAAGAAAAATCATTACGTCATTTTTATTAGCAATTTCTGTTTTTCCTGTCTGGAAATTTATACTAGATTTTTTTGAATTTAGCTCCATCAATTTATAGCACAAAATTAAAACAGCCTGAGATAAATTATACGAAGAAAAAATACGACTTTCTATAGAGACGATATGATCACAAAATGAAATTTCTTCATTAGACAATCCATTGTTTTCTGGCCCGAAAAGTATACCTACATCATAACCTTCGACTATACAAGACGAACACTTAGAAACACATTCTTCAACACTATAGTTTTTTTTTATTAAATTTCTAGAATCACGTGCAGATGATGCAAATACTAAATTTAAATCACTTATCGCATTTTGCAATGAATCAAAACACTCTATTTGCATTTTATCTAAATTTTCAGCAGATGCTAAATCAGCTTTCTTATTTGGCCATTCACATAAAGGTTGAACTAACCTTAACCTTGTGAATCCACAATTCACCATTGCTCGTGCTGCCATTCCTATATTTTCAGCCATTTGAGGCTTATGTAAAATTATTACTAAATTTTTTTCCACGTACAGGTTCCGTCTTTTTTATCTTCAACTACTACACCAATATCTAGTAATTTTTGTCTAATCTCATCTGCAGTTTTAAAATCTCTATTTTTTTTTGCATCAGATCTTTTGGCTAATAATTCTTCAATTTCTGAATTACCGCAATTCCTATGAAACCATGCTTTAGAAGTTTTACTCAATAAGCCCAGCAATGCCGCATTCTCTTTTAAAACTTTGCGATATATAGATTTTTCTTCATCTGATTCTGATTGAAAAATTTTATCTGAAATAGCATGTAATTTTCTTAATGCTAGAGGCGTATTTAAATTACTAGCTAAAGCATGCAAAACAGAATCGTCCTTATAAGAGTCGTGAACTACGTCAGCAATTTCACCATCTAAAGCGTTATAGAATCTGTCTAAAGTTTGTTTTGATATATTAACTACATTATCTGTCCAATCTAAAACATTTTGATAATGTGTTGAAAGTAATGCACAGCGAATAATTTCTCCATCATATTTGTTCAAAAGTTCGCGGATTTGTATGACATTTCCTAATGACTTAGACATTTTTTGGCCATTTACAAGCAACATCCCATTATGTAACCAATAATTCGCCATATTTTTCCCAAATGCGCCATGGTTTTGCGCTATCTCATTTTCATGATGAGGGAAAATTAAATCTTGGCCTCCTGCATGAATATCAAATGTTTCTCCTAGATATTTGTGGCTCATAGCTGAACACTCTAGATGCCAACCAGGTCTCCCTTTTCCAAATGGAGTACTCCATGCAGGTTGGCCTTCATCAGACGGTTTCCATAAAACAAAATCCATAGGATCTTCTTTAAATGGAGCAACTTCAATTCTACTACCTGCAATCATATCATCTAAATTACGCTTCGCTAAACATCCATAATTTTTGTCTTTTCTCACGCGAAATAATACATGTCCTTCTGCTTGATATGCATATCCATTTTCAAGTAGCTTTTGAATTAGATTGACCATCTCTTGTATATGGTCTGTGGCTCTTGGTTCATAAGTAACATTTAACACGTTTAAAGCGCTTGTATCTCTATGGAAAATTTCAATAATTTCGTCCGTTAGTTCACGGATAGAAATTTCTCGATCTTTCGCTTTGTTATTTATTTTATCATCTACATCAGTAATATTTCTAACGTATGTAACGTGCGGATAAACAGCAGATAAAAATCTAAAAAGTACATCGAATACTACAATAGGTCTTGCATTCCCAATATGTGGAGAATCATATACAGTAGGACCACAAGCGTAAATACGGACATTATACGGATCAATCGGTGTAAATTTATCTAATTTATTTGTAAGTGAATTTTGAAAGAATATATCCATATTGCCTCTAAGCTACTCGTTTATAAAATCCATAATAGTTTTTTGTATATCTTTTATACCAATGTTTTTAGCTGAACTTGTAATTAAAATATAAGTAT
>CAYLKK010000055.1:0-5171 GCA_964384495.1 uncultured Alphaproteobacteria bacterium | reverse complement strand
TACTACCAATGCATCCTTCAGACCTCGAAGAATACTATAATTAAAAAGAATTCCCATCATCATTATTGCCATAGGCAAGAATTTCTTCAATTCATAAGAATGGATAGGCCAAATGACCGCTCTTATTCCGGAAAATTCTTTAGATTGTTGTTCCATTTGAGTTCTCCAAAAAACAAAATCGTACACATAACACGTACGATTAAAACATACTTGGAATTATATAAAGAAAAGAGGCAATAATCAATGGGCAATACGACAATTTGCAAACACCGCAGATTAAAGTAATAATCCGAACTAATGATTAAAGTAAATAAACAGTAAACAATTTACCTTGATATATTTTGTTAATAATCTAGAATATATTCTAGACAAACTACATCCATCATTTTTTCGACTTATCAATTAAATATATAAATACACTTAATCTATCGCATTGAACTTTTTAACATCCACTTATTTTTGCGATGAACATTTAATCTATCTACGATGAACCCAATCACAACTTCATCTTTATACTTTTCTGCTTGATCCAACACATTTTTTAGAGTCTTTTCTATTGTGCACTGATCAGAGTAAAGATCAGATAACATTTTGGTCGCATCAGCATTTCTATCACCGTCTTTTATTGTTGTCATTCTGGAAAAATCAGCGAATGTCCCGATAGTCTTTACATCTAATTCGCGAATCAATTCAGCTAAAACATCGATAGCTTTATATAAATCATCATACTGTGTCTCAAATAGTTCATGTAATGATTTAAATTCTCTACATTCTACATTCCAGTGATAATTTTGCGTTTTTAAAAATAAAGCATATGTATCAGCTAATAATATTTCTAAGCTTTTTATATAGTCATTCATATTTACACTCCTAAAATAAATTATACAAGTATATAGATGTATTATATAAGATTAACATTGTATCTTAGTACCATAAATAAAATAATGGAATTTAAAAAATATACCTATTTGCACCTCTCATATTTTACATTAATCATCACCACCTGTATGTTGGTAATATGCATATAACATGTAATTCTTCGTTTCTTTGTTTAATTCTGCGTTAATTTTTTTCGCAGCAAAATCGAGTATATATGACAATGGTAATAAAACAACAGAACAAAGTTGAGATAACCATTTTGTCTTCTCATCATCTACGCAAGTATGTAATATTAATGCAGTCGATGCTAGCAAAGAACACAAACCTGACAATGGATTTAACACGCCAGAAACCCATTGATACGTATCTATTTTTTTATATGTTTTCTCTAATATATCATCCTCATGCGCTTTTTTTACATATTCAGCGGCTCTAGTATCATGAGATAGTTCATCAATATCACTTCTCAATAAATTTCTTGTAGCTTTTGTAAAGAAAGGGCCGTACTCATTAAAAAATGACTGAGGAATATTTGTGTAGTCAATATTACCATATCGATATTGAACAGGTAACATATCAACTGTACCTCCATCATTTGCAAAATCTTTAATAAAGTAAAAATAATCAGCACCTAAATCCAACGATTTATACATATTTTTTTTTGTAGATGAATAGTTCATGATTTTTACACATATGTTGTCAGACAGGTTGTATAGAAAAACAGCGGCAGGTCCTAAATATTTACTAACATCATAAAAAGTTATACCGTTAACTGCCTCACTTAAATCTAATCTATTATATTCGCAAGCAGCATTATCAGGTTTAAACGTACATTTCCCTCCAAATGCTAAATATAATGTCGAGACAAAGCTTGTTGTTAGTAACCCAGTTTTATTAGCGTATTTAGAAATTTTATCTACTATTGCCCAAAATTTTGCCCCGAAAGAAGACTGAAATGCTGAGCTACTTCCTATAATTTGATCTTTATTGTAAGTATGATCTGCAACAACTAACATCAAGTTAAGAGTGTCATTGTCTATCTTTTCAACTTTAGAAAAAAAAGTAGATGTCAACGCTCTAAAATGTCGTCCAAATTCGTTATATAAACGTATAGTGCATGGCATCCCCATATTTGTTAATTCATTAACAATATATTCTGGAGTATTTATATCAATCTCCATACTTTGTTCAACAGACTCTTCCTCTTCGCGCTGCAAAGGACTATTATGATCAAGAATTTGCGATACTTCTGCAATTCTTATATTCTTTTCAAGCGTTCCTTCTTCTTGGAGCCGCATACTGTAAGATTGACAACAAGCAATACAAGCAAGAACAAAACAAAAGATATTTCGCACACTATCCTCCCTGTAAATAGATAATCATTAAGTTATAACACACGTAAATTAATAAAACTTTAATTCGTATGAATAAAAGTCAAAGTGGTTAATACGTTATTGTATTAAACTGTGCATATCGTTTTTAGTTATTCCTTGATCTATACCTGATACTACAACATTATCTATATCGAATCTAATGGAGTTATTATTCATAGAATCTGCATAGATTTGAACTTCCTGATTAAATGCCCAATTCTTTGGCATCTGATGCCCTTTATTCCCTAGATAATTGTGTGATAATCCTGCTACGTAGCTAAAAGATGCTAATCCATGTTCATATGCGAAATTACATACGGCACGACTCCCGTATATTCCAAAATCATATCCATTTTTACGTAACGTCATACTCATACTTTTGATATATCCATAAACTTCTTCAGGATTTAAATCAGCATCTATTACACCATAAATAGTAACACCTTTTTTTATCCCTAATTTCTTAGCAGCAATAATAGCTTTTTCCGCATCTATTATTCCCTGTTCTTCAGTACAATGCTCAAAATCATGCATACCCTCTTGAAAAAATAGAATAACTCGGAATCCGGCCTCAAGCAGTGCATATAATTCTTCCCTTGTAATGTGTTTTTGTCGACCATTTTCTTTACTTGTTAAATATCTACCAACGTATTTATAATTGCCAGATTTTAAAAAATCAATATGCTCTTTTGAAAGTTGTTGAGCGCAGTCACACCCTAGCACTTTTTTCTGTATATTTCCACCAGAAGAAAACAACGCTTGAAGTGTCTCATTATCAGCAATTCTAGATTGTTTTATCCTCATAAATGACTGAAACTCTGAAATTATATCACTCAAAGATTTGCTCCAAATACCATCAATAGAACATATGTATCCATTTAAATTTAAAGCTGCTTGGATAAGCTTAATTGAAACATCATCACTTTTTTCATCAATTTTTTCAGGAAACATTGCACGAGAAAATTTATTTAGAAAACCTGTTATCTCGTTATCATTAAATCCTTGTTCTAACTGTAAAATATAAATTATGTATTTGTATAAATTGTTTACACTTTCAGGATATTCATCTGAAGCAATTTCTTGTAGTTTTTCAGAAGGAATTGGTGGCACATACTCTGACACAAATTTCAAAATATTATTTCGTTTTGATACTATACTCTCTAGCTCATGGCTAAATTTGTTTTTTTCATTAATATTTATTTTTCCATAGCTATAAACAGAATAGCAAAGAAACGATATACAAAAAAATGATTTTATAATTACTGTTCTCATGACTTAGAAATTAGCACTTAAAAACAAAAATAATGTTAAATACTAAATTTATTGCTAAATAAAAAATCGAATTTTATATGATATTATCAGTAATTAACAGCCAGCATTACTTAAACAATGAATCTACATAGGGAAAATCACTAGAAAATAATTGTGTTTTTACAGAGTTACAGCATTTTTAATAAACGTTTCAAGCCTTTTTGCGAAACGAATATGCTTACTACATCTCCAATCAATAGAATATCATTGTCTTCAGCAATTTTTTGTATATTATCACTCCTTTTAATTGCTATTGGCATAATATCAAATTTATACGCGAAATTTTTTACAGTAGCTCCTATCCATTGATGCTCTTCAGAGACTTTAACTTCGATGATATACCCAGCGCCATCATACCATTCGCATATTATCTTAAAAACACCGTTTAAATTCGATAGAACAGATTGCTTAATAATATCAGATGTATTTACATGAATATAATTATATTCATTGAATACATTATCTATCATTGCAATATTGTTATGTTTACTTATAGAAACTACTCTTATACCTTTATTTATACTACTTACAGTACAAGCTAAAGTAGTATTGAAACAAATATCATCAGTATAGATACAAACAGCATCTACATTGCCAAATATAGAAACGAATTTATTCCAATCATCAAAAACTACATCATCTTTTTTTATAAATGAAACAGATATGTTAGATTCATAATAATAGTCTTGTTGCTCATATAATTTATTTAAAAATGTATTAGTTATTTTATGCTCACACGAATTTTCTAAAACGAATACTATACTTTTGTATACATACTGATTATGACCGAAAGCATACAAAGCTCGACTCAAATTATTTTCTTCTACTGAAAAAAATACTTCATCTCCATTAAGAATAATATCTGATTGAGAAATATTGAGCAAAACATTATTACGTATTATAGCAAGAATATTTATTTGAAAATCTAGTAATGAAGATACATGACTAATAGGCGTATTGACTAATGTTGACTTCACTTTGCAAACAGTTCTTATCACTATTACATTCTCAGCATATGCAATATCTTTTGCCCCTTGGAATAACAGTGTTCTCGATATAGATTCACTCAACACACCGTCTACATCTATAGTGTTAGTAATCGCAAAATTATTTTTAGAAAATATATTGAAATTTTCTGGCTCTGTATAATCTAATTCTGAAATTGTAGCAATAGTAGATGGAACACCAAAATAACAATTAGCTATCTTTGAAATCACTATATTTGATGAATCGTCAGCTGTTAAAGAAATAACACAATCTGCAGTTTTTATATCGGCTTCCTTTAGCGTAGCTAACAATCTAGCATCACCATTTATAACTGTAAGACCACTGTTTTCCACCAAAAATGACGCGTATTCTGTTGATTTTTCTATTAGCACTACTTCGTGACGAAGTCTTAGCAAACTAGAAATTACGTTAATCCCGTACTCATTTGCTCCTACAACAATAATTTTCATTGTTCTTTAGTATCTATAGATAAACTTTGCATTTTTTTGTACATGGAGCTCCTATCTATTCCTGCATGTTTTGCGGCATGTGTAATATTGCCATTAAATCTCCACATTTGGAATTTCACATATTCACGTTCGAATGTATACTTTGCTTCTT
>CAYLKK010000054.1:0-5187 GCA_964384495.1 uncultured Alphaproteobacteria bacterium | reverse complement strand
TACTTTCTACTCTTTTTAATATATTCTTTCATAGTCGAGCGATCCTTTAAAAAAATTAAATTATATATCAATAATATCCGATCCCTCGACTCTCCTCTCCAATATTCCGTTCGGATTCTGCTTTTAATCTGCGGTTTCTAATCTGCAAAATGAAACTCATTGAATGTTCTCAAAAGATGTGCTAACATATTAACAAATATGTGTTTGAGGTTTGTGATGAACGACATACAAAGATTTGAAAAGAAAGAAATCGAACGTTTGAGTGTCGGAAAAACTTTTCCTGATTTTAGGCCAGGAGATACTGTCCGTGTCGCTGTCAAGATTAAAGAGGGCGACAAGGAGCGTGTGCAGTCTTTCGAAGGCATTTGCTTGGCTAGAAGAAATCGTGGTATAGGAAGCTCTTTTACAGTAAGAAAAATGTCGTCTGGAATTGGCGTAGAGAAGGTGTTTCCATTATACTCTCCTAAGATCGAAATTGACGTAATTCGCCGTGGCGCTGTAAGACGCGCTAAATTGTACTACTTGCGTAAATTGAGTGGTAAAGCTGCTCGTATAGCTGAAAAGGCATATAAGCCTGAAGCAGCTGAATAAAAGTATCAGTATAGCTTTTTATATTTGCTATACTGATTTTATCGATAAATGTATACAGATAAAATGAGTAAAAAAAATGCTGTCGTGTGCAGCCTAGGTAATGTTTTTGTATGGTATAATTACTCGTTATTTATGCCGTTTTTAGTCGTTTTGTTGTCCGAGTTTTTTCAAGATGCAGATTCGCATGTAAAGATGTTATCTGGTTTTTCTGTGTTTTCTCTAGGATTATTTTTGAGACCTGTAGGCGCATATATTTTTGGTAGGCTAGGGGATAGAATATCTAGAGAAAGATCACTTGGCGTATCTATATACTTAATGGCTTTTGCTACAGTAGGAGTAGCCATACTCCCATCATATAATGATATAGGGATTTATTCGACAATTTTTCTTGCTATTCTTAGATGCTTGCAAGGAATAGCGATGGGAGGTGCATCCTCAGTTTCAATAGTTCATCTTGTCGAGTTATTCCCCAAAAATATGAAATGCTTAGGCGGAGCAATAACGCAGTCTGGAATGCTACTTGGAATTGTGCTAAGCTCATCGATGTTGGCTCTTACATGCGTTTTTAGTGAATTTATTCCGAAAACAATTTTTTGTAGATTCGCTTTTTCTCTTGGGATATTATTGGTGCCATTTGCTAGTTTTAATGTAAATGCAAAAACACATTTAGACTCACAAAATAAACCTACGAAATCTGTATTACAAAAACTATGGTTAAGATTTCTGGCTACGATACTGCTAACTATATTTCCAGCATCATGTTTTTATGTGCTTTTTGCATTTCTGCCAAATTATATAGAAATAAGATATCCTAAGACACTTGAAAATATTTTAGTTTTAGTAAATCTGTTTACATTATGTACTATACTCGTGTCAGGTTATTTATCAGATAAAATAAATAAAATTTATACTTTATTGATTGGAATTGCGATTGCTGTAATAACATCATTTTTCATATTCTTCATAAATAGCGAGCTACCGAAACTTCTATTTTTAATGGGAGGATTGAGCCTAGCTGTAGGTATATTTTATGGTGCTGGACCGACATTCTTTTCTGAACTATTTCCAAAGGATTCGCGTTGTACAGGAATGGCTTTATCGATGAGTATCAGTCAAGCTACCTTTGGTGGCTTCATCCCTATTGTATTAACCAAATTAGCAGCTGTAAATGTAAACATGATCGTACTTCCAATATTTTTTGCAGCTTCTATAGCTCTAGCAACTTTAATTGTATACGTAAAATACATAAGTAAAAATGATAGAGTTTAAAATAGATAATGAAAATACTGGTGTAAGACTAGATAAAGTTCTATTAGCGGAATTTGATGTACAATTTTCTATAATTCAGAAATTTATAAGAAAGAAGAAAATTACAGTTAACAAGAAGAAAATAGCTCAAGATTATAGATGTGCGGTAGGAGATGTTATACAGATTTTTGCTAATATTCAACCAAGAATACAAAAAACAAAAGAAAAGATTCTTAGTGCTGATATAAAATCATTATACATAGAAAAGCTTAAAAAGATGATTATTTTCGAGAATGATCAGCTTATAGCTATAAATAAACCTGGAGGTCTAGCCGTACAATCAGGTAGCAAAATATCATTATGTGTAGATGATATGATTCGAGTTTTTAACAAGAATTACAGGTTAGTACATAGGTTAGATCGAGATACCTCAGGAGTGTTACTAATCGCAAAAAATTTAGATTGTGCAAGAAATATGACAGCTGCATTTAGAAATGGCCGTATAGAGAAAAAATATATAGCGGTTTTAAGTAGATGCCCGACAGAAAACAAAGGAGTTATAAAAAATTTCATGAAAAAAACAGTTATCTCTAACGAAGAAAAAATGGTTGTTTGTAACCAAAATGATGATGGTGCAGTTTATGCCGAGACTATGTATGACATTATTGGAACATGCAAAAATGGCTTGCCTTGTGTAGCATTGTACCCAAAAACCGGCAGGAAACATCAACTTAGAGTACATTGCGCTGAGGTATTAAATACCCCGATTTTTGGAGATATAAAATATGGCGAGTCGTGTGACTTAAAAAATGGAAATCATATGCATTTACATTCAGAAAAATTGATTATTAGCAATAAAATAAATATAATCGCGAAGTTACCAAAATATATGGAAGATATTATTTTATAAAATTTATGTAATTCATATATTAAGAATAAAGCAAAAATGGCGATGGTAGCAACCAACGCCATTTTAATCTGCAAAAGTACTAGCGCACAAATTATTCGACACTGGTTTTTAAATTATGCCACTATAGAACACTATATATTTGTTACCTTCATATTGTACTAAAGTTAGTGAGTTAGAAGAATGTTTTAATTTAATTCGTACAAATATATAATTTGTTAATAATAGGTATCTTGCGAAAGTAATTTTAGGCGCTTCCGTCGTCCTAATAATCAGTATCTAAAAATACATGATTTTGACTTTCGCAAGAATCCTATTACTCTGATAGTGACTGTCTAAATAGCTGATATCTATAGGATATTTGAAAATTTATAGAAATCTAGGTATAATCTTATATATTCCTTTTTTGTTTAGAGGTTTTCTATGAAAATTGGTGGAAATGAATTACGTGTTGGTATGTTGATTGAGTATAAAGGAAAGTTGTGGAATGTTATGAAGACACAACATGTTAAGCCTGGAAAAGGTGGGGCTTTTGTACAAACAGAACTAAAAGATATAGTCGCAGGTACTAAATTGAACGAAAGATTTAGGTCTGAAGATAGCTTGGAAAAAGTTCGATTAGATGAGTCAGAATGCCAACTTTTGTATCAAAACGGAGATGTATTTACGTTTATGGATATGACTACATTTGATCAGTTTGATTTGACAAAAGAAGTAATTGGCGATTCTGCTATTTTCTTGGTAGATAACATGATAGTCAATGTTGCAAGTTATGAGGGGAAAATTATAGGTGTAATTCTACCAGAAACTGTTATATGTACTATAAGTGAGGCTGAGCCTGTAGTAAAAGGCCAAACGGCGACAGGTTCTTATAAAACTGCTGTTTTAGATAATGGCGTTAAAATTATGGTTCCTCCACATATAGAAGCAGGAATGAAGGTTGTAGTTAACACTAGCAGTGGGGAGTACGTAGAAAGAGTAAAAGGTTAAGTATTTTTTAGCGGAGGTTAAATGAAGACTTGTAATAATAAGTGTTGTAACTGTCGCCCATTTTTGTTCTGGGGGCTGTTAGCTATTTTTTATGTGTATCAGTATATAGCTAGATCATCTATTCCTACAACATTGACAGACCATATAATGGCTCATTACGGATTAGATTCCGCTGGCGTCGGGGCGTTGTTGGGATGTTATTATTATGCATACACGTTTATGCAGGCTCCTGCAGGGATGTTGATCGATAAGTTCGGGATAAGAAATTCTGGAGCCTTCGCTACATTTATTTGCGCCGCTGGTTTAGCGATATTTATAGCTACTTCAAATTACTTTATTGGAGCATTAGGTCAGATAATGGTTGGCTTTGGATCTGCTTTTGCTTTCTTAGCATTGCTAAAATGTATAACAAGTTGGTTTGCCCCAGCAAAGGCCACAGTTATGACATCTGTTTCCGCCGCATTTGGGCCGATAGGTCCCGTTTTTGCTGGACCTGCTATAGCTGTTTGCGCTCAGTCTATGTGTTGGAAAAGTATGATACTCGATTGCGCTGTAATAGGCATGATTCTAGCTGTTGCAATTTATGCAATAGTGAGAGATAAGGAAACGACGACCACTTCTGTGGATGAAGAAAAAATAGGGTTCTTCAGTTCAATTTTATTTTTGTTAAAAAAATCACAAATTTGGATAGTTTCGCTATATATAATGGGTTTGTACGCTCCGATTAGTGCGCTAGCAGATCTTTGGGGAGTAAAGTTTATTCAAGCAACTTACGATATTGGAACAGCTCAAGCGTCTGTTGCTAGCAATATGATATATGTCGGTGTTATAGTCGGATCTTTCGTAAGTGGATTTTTGTGTAATTTCTTAAAAAGTCACAAAAAAGTTATGTTATTGCTTTGTGCTATATCTTCTGCTGCGTTTCTATTTATAGTTCTATCGCATGTTTCATATAATGCAATGCTTGTCTTATTGTTTATTACTGGATTCGGTACTGGCGGTTGTGCTATAGCATTTGTTGCCGCTACGTGTTTAGTTCCATCACACATGTGTGGAATAACTTCAGGCTTAGTGAACATGTTCTGTATGCTAAGCGGAGTAATATTGCAACCTTTAATTGGCTTTATTATTAATCTACATTGGGATGGTGTAATGGCAAATGGAATTCCAGTCTATAAGGCTGCTGACTATTCATGGGGAATATTTGCAGTAATGTTCTTTTTAGTCGCTAGTATGATATCTGCTTTTGCTATCAAAGAAACTTACAAAAAATAATCATTTTTGTGGCGATATCGTATCGCCACAATATATTTCTAACAAACTACGGCACATTAAAGCAATTACTCTGTTGTTAATTTCTTCCTGATACTTTAAAGATTGGACGTAATTGTTTTAATAGGCCTCTTGCGAAAGTAATTTTATGTGTTTCCGTCGTCCTGATAATCAGTATC
>CAYLKK010000053.1:0-5301 GCA_964384495.1 uncultured Alphaproteobacteria bacterium | reverse complement strand
CAGATAGTGGCCTTCGTAGGGCTGTTGAGTCTATTGCTGGTATCAATGATGATAAAAGTAAGGCGATGCTTGCTTCTGCGAATTTACAATCATATGTAGACTCTTTTAACCTTGGAGATAAGCCTGAAGAAATAGCTAAGAAAATTACTGAAAAAGTTAGGGTTGATTTGTCGCAATCGGATGAGGCTAGAAAAAAGCTTGAGGAAGAGAGGAAGAAAAAAGAGCAAGAGGAATTGAAACGCAAACAGGAAGAACAGCGCAAATTAGAAGAAGCTAAAAAGAAAGAAGAAGAGTTAAGGAAACAAAGAGAAGCTGATGAGCAGAAAAAGCTTGAGGAAGAGAGAAGACGAAAAGAGCAGGAAGAGTTGAAACGTAAGCGGGAAGAACAGCGTAAATTAGAAGAATCCAAAAAGGAGGAAGAGTTAAGGAAACAAAGAGAAGCTGATGAGCTAGTTAATGAGATGCTAGCTAGCTTTGAAAATGGTGGTATGTATACAGAGGAACCGTGGAATAGTTTTTATATGCTTGATGCAGTACATAGATGCGATGATATGCTAGGTCAAGTGAACCGGGAGTTTGAAGATGTGCAGGAAAAGCATAAAGAAAATCCAGCGAATCAATCTAAATTTGAAGAGCTAACGAAAAAAGTTGAAAATTATAGGAGATTTGTAGAAGAAAAAAAGGTATATCTGGGAGCAAACGAACTAGTTGATAGACTGCTTGAAGAGCTTAAAAAAGGTATTTATCGTGATGGTGATATTTCTCGATTAAGTGAAGTAAAAGAATGTAATCTTCGTCTGGAAACATTGGACTGTAGGTTTAGAAAAGTGATTGATCATAACAATGAAGTGCCTGCTGATGAATCGAAAATTAGGGAAGTTACGGAAAAAGTTGAGTTAGCAAAAAAAAGTATAGCTAAAAAGATTTCTGAATTGCTTTTACGTGAGCTGCCAGATGGTATAGATACGTTTACAGAATCAGCTCTTCGTAGCTCTTACCAGATTATGCTTTTCTCGCATAATAAATGTGAAACGGAATTGCAGTTACTTACAGAAAAGATTGATAATGTAAATAAAGACCTGCAAATTATTGAAGAGGCGTTTAAAGATGATGAATCTAAAAAACTTACTATCGTTGATATTAAAACAAAAGTCGATGACTTTATAAAAGCTGCGAATGAATGTAAGCAATTACTAGAGCAGCGGCTAAAAGTTTGGGAAGCTACAGCTCATGTGTCCTCAATGCTTAGAAAATTCTATATGAGCGGAGAGTATTCTTACACTCAGTGGTATGATTTAAGTACAATTGCAGAATGTGAGGAAAAACAGAAGAAAATCGAAGAAGAATTTAATACAGTAAAGGAGGAAAATGCGAATAATCCAGCAGATAAAGATGCGTTCAAAAAACTCGAGAAAATAGTAGCAGATGCGCAGGAAAAAATTAATGGTAAGCTCGAAGTTTTGCGTGTTGAAGAGCCTATAGACAATATGCTTTCCAATCTAAAAGGTGCTGAAGGTAAGTATGGACAATGGTCTATATATTCTTTGTGGACAGAGGAAAAGTTAGACGAGATGTCGCAGCAAATTGCGCAAGAATTAGCTGATTTAAATTATAATGCTGAAAAGTTTAAGGCTAACATAGAGGAGAAAAATCCTGGAGTAGATTTAGATTCTACGAGTTGGCAATCCATAGGGCGCAAATTGAGTGAATTAGATGCTGAGTCCGCAAAAGCAGAGGTGATTATATCATTTAGAAAAAGTGATTTGAAAGAGCTTGGGAGGGATGGCATTTTACTAGATAAATTGTTGAATTATGAACCTTACAGTGCATATTCGATTATGTCATTAAAAACAGAAGAAGAGTGCGATGCTTTGCTAAAAGAGGTAGAGGAAGAATTTAGATTAGTGCAGCAAGGAGGTAGGAGTGTCAATGATGGAGTTTTTGGCAAATTAAAGAGTAGTCTAGATGAATTTAGAAAAAATGTAGAAGAGCAGAAGAGACGTATAAGAGAAAATAATTTACCGGAAATTGATGAAGACGAGTGGGAAAAAGCTAAAAGCGACCGTAAATACGCTGTAAGTCGAAGCTTTCGTGAGAGATTGGTAAAATATAGACAAGATGAAGTAGAACAATTTTCAGATTCTATGTTTGCTATTGGTTATAATAAGTTTTTGAAGGAAGATACTTTAAAGAAATTAGAGGCAGATGATTTTTACGTAAAAGATTCAGATTATTCTGAAGAAAATGTGATAAATGCGATTTTAGAGAAAACTGGAGATGTTGGATTTGCGGAATATTCAAAATTGAGTAGGGAAAAGCTAGATACATTATCGAAAGCTTTGTTAAAGCGTTATAACGAGAAAAAACATGAATTGACAGCAGAGCAAATATCGAATTTGTTTAGTGCTGTGGAATTTGTGCGTTTAAATTCTAGATATAAAGGTATGTGCCCGAATGCGTATTTCTTAGAAGTAGATGCTCAGAACGATTTTTCATATTTGATGCTGAGTACGTTGCTGGACGAAATGAGTGGCGCAGATTTAGATGATGAAAAAGTAGTAGAAGAAATTATTGGAAGAATGGAAAGTGCAGCTTCTGGTATTTTTAGGTCTGTATTCAAACAGCATGTTCATGGAATTCCAAATGATTCAGTAGGTAACATGTTAAGTTATATTAGGTTTGGTTCAGGTGCTGTTTCTAAAGAGAAACTCATTGAAGCTGAGAGAATAAGCGATTTAAATGCAGAAAATAGTGCCAATGTACGCGACAGGATTGTTGATGCTTGTTTAAACACGATGTCATTAGGCATGGTTACACAGCCTGCTAATATTATCAAAGAAGCCATAACAGGTAAGTTTGGTAGTGATTATGCAGAGAAACTAAGCGAAAAACAAAATGCATTTATGCAAATGCTTGATAAGTACGGAAAAGTGGTTACTCGATTAGAGCAAAATTTAGCCGAAGCATATATTGATCAAAAAGACGCAAAGTATATTAGGCTTTTAAGGTCAGAAGAAAAGTATAAAGATGCGTTTGATCTAAGTGAAAAATATGTATCGCATTACTTAAGACCATACAGTACGTTTGTCGCAGCAATTTGGGGTTATAGCTTTGCAAAAACTGCAGTTGATGCTGCACCATTGGATATATTGAAATTGGATTTGGTGGATTATAGCTATGGATCGTCGGTAAACAGTGGTTACAAGAAAGTCGCGCTATTCTCTCACCCAGATAAATATAAATATGATGAAGCAATGCACTTATTTGACTTTACATACGATGGTTTTGATAGAAAATTTTTATCATACAGGAAAGGGAAATTCGACTATAAAGATGACAAAGTCCATGGAGAAATGTTTAGCTTATACGATAGATTAAAAAAGGGATTGTATTCAGTGTATAGAATACAGAGAGAAGAAGGCGGGGGTGCTCAAATGAATGAAACAATAAGAGGGTCCAAAATTTTTGCTCAAGAGAATAGCTACCTAAGCTTCATTGAACAGTATTTGAGACACATGATGAAAACTGATAGTAAGATTGAATATAAAAAAGTTACACCAAGTGTAGCGAATGTCGGAGGAGGCTTAATAGGCTGGAAATAAAAATACTTAAATCATTAAATTTCTTATCGGGCGCTACACAGCGCCTTTTTTTGTTGGTACACATTACCACGAATAGCTATACGAACGACGACAACAGTTACTGTCTCTTCAACAACTTTATAAATTACTCTATAGTCTCCAAACCGCATTCTGAAATACCCCTTCCAATCGCATACTAAGGGTTTAAATCTATGTGGATTTTCTGATAACCTAACTTCTATCGCATTTAAAATAGAATTTCTGATATTTCGAGGGATTTTACTGAGTTGCTCTACAGCATCTTCTGTAAGCTCAATCTTGTAAAGCATCTAAATATTTCCTGGCATCGCTAATAGAAATTGTCTTTTTCATAGAAATATCACCAATATCATTAATCATCTTTACATAGAAAGCATCTTCGTCATCCTCTATTCTTTTTCGAATCAACTCTGAACAAATTTTAGAGACTGAGGTTTTCGCATGTTTAGCCATCTGTTTAATCAAATGCAACGTATGAGGATCTAATGCGATATTTACTCTCTGTTCAATTGTCGCCATTTTTATATTCTCCAACTAACAAATCGTATTATAATATCACTAGTGATAAATAAAAGTCAAAAGTGTAATTATTATAATTTTTTCACGGTTCCTTTTTTATGTTTAGCAAACACTTTTACAATACATTTGGTTTATTGAGTGTTTAGTTAAGTATTACTCTTATATACATTCTAAATTACCTACAACTTTAATTTTATCTTAATAAGATGTCAACTGTATCTATGGTTGGCAGAGCGTTTTTAAAATAGATATAATTAATTTAAATTTTTAGTATTTTTTTAAGGTGTATAATATGAAAAAGGTTATATGTGTTTGTTCTGTTTTCTTTTTAATAAGTAACGCACATTGTATGGACTCTATAGAAAAGACTCTTAATTCGATTACAGACGCTGCTAAAGTTACATGCGCATTCGCTGTCGAGGCTATGCGATCTGGAAGTATGCTTAGAGGAGGCGCGGCTGGAGTAATTCCATTCGCTGGAGCAACTGTAAAAAATGAATATGATAGATTGCTAGGAATAGTTCATGATGGAAAGAAAAGACTTCAATCATTGGCGAGCAATGCAGATCCACAGACAAAACATGCTTTAAACATTGCTTATAAAGATGCATGTAAACTTGTGCCTAGAGTCTCAAGTCCAGACCTTTTTCCTGGATATTAGTTTTGTCGTAGCATGTCGTCACTGCTTTCTATTTTCGAGTACGTCATGCTACAAAAGCCCCCAAAAACATGTACAATACGATTCCAATTAAAATTATAAAAGTTGTTTTTATCAGTATTAGTGTGATGTTTACTATTATTCTTACTGACCTGATGTAAGGTTTTGCAAATTTTCGTATTGCTTTGGATATTTTATCATTTCGAGCCTGTGTATCATCAGCAATTATAAATAAAGAAAAAACAAGCATTGTCGTTACGAAATCTGATAGGAAACTTGTGCTAATATTTGTAACAAAATATATCAAAGTTAGCGATAAAGATATAGATACACATGCAGCAATTTCAACGAATTTATCCAAATATTTATCATCAGAAATTTTCTTCATGCTCTTTAGATTGTAGTTCAATGCATCTACGTTATCTTACAGCTTTTTTGTTAATTATGTATGATTTTTCTAGTTTGTATTTTCTTTGAAATTTTATATAGCTGTCCATCTTTTGT